>JAQVZQ010000078.1 GCA_028708095.1 Dysgonamonadaceae bacterium | reverse complement strand
AGATTGTCATAATTCATCATCATTCCAGCACAAACAAGGTGTAATGGTAAATTAGTAGGGGCGCACATGCGTGTGCGCCCTATTCATACAACCCATAGCCATTTGTAGTGGCGCACCTATGTGTGCGCCATGGCTGAACAACTTTCTAACTGTTTGATTTCTACTCCTGCTGGCGCGGATATTCATCCGTGCCATTATAATGGCAGTACTGGTAAAAACACGGATAGATATCTGTGCTAACAATCAATAACTATGTTGCCCTTTCAGGGCGCAAGATGGAGTAGCACTCTTATACCCAAGGCGTTGCCTTGGGCTAGAGTAGGATGCCCTTGCAGGGCGAGGGTGTGCAGAATTCAACATGTTAGCTATCTCTCCGCTGGCGCAAGTCTCCAGACTTGTGCCTACTGGTTTAATGTACAAATACATATCAATATTCATTTGCCAAGGGTCGACACATAGATCGACCCCTACAAGTGTGACATTTTGATATAAAAGGCGGACACATAGGTACCGCCACTACTTTTTCACCAGCATATTTTTAATTGAACGTAATAGTTACAATCAATTTAAGATTGTCATAATTCACCATCTTTCGAGTACTAACAAAGGTGTAATGGTAAATTTAGTAGGGGCGCACCTGCGTGTGTGCCCTATTCATACAACCCATAGCCATTTGTAGTGGCGCACCTGTGTGTGCGCCATGGTTGAGTAGCCTTCGCTGGTTTCGCTTTTAACATTCATCCATCCCCACAACATTCCACGGTCTCTTTTTGTTATAACTTTAGACAAAAAACAAACAAATATTTGATATGAAAACAGTGCTAATTACGGGAGGTTCGGGAATGATTGGCAGGCATCTTTCCGATAGGTTAATCGAAAAGGGATATGATGTGATTTGGTTAAGCCGCGAAAAACACATTAAGGCTGAAATACCTCGCTACAAATGGAACTTGCTTGCAGGTGAAATTGACGAGGAAGCATTGGAGGAAGCTGATGTGATTGTTCACTTGGCAGGTGTGGGTATAGCCGAAGGTAGGTGGACTGAGGCGCGCAAGCGAATGATTGTTGGGAGTAGGGTGCGGTCGGCTCATTTGATTTTGGATAAACTAAAGGCGATGGACACAAAAGTGGATGCTTTTATTTCTGCATCAGCTATTGGATATTATGGTGCTGAAACTACTGACAGGGTTTTTATAGAAGATGATCCGCATGATGCTACAGATTTTTTGGGTGCAACTTGTTATAATTGGGAAGAGCAAGCCAAGCAATTTACTTCCGATTTGGGAATTAGGTCGGTAAGTATCCGAACGGGTGTGGTGTTATCAAAAGAGAGTGAGTTGATTAAAAAAGCCATTCTGCCTATAAAGTGGTGGTTGGGTGCTCCGTTGGGTAAAGGCAGTCAGTATATGAATTGGATTCATATCGATGATTTGTGTGACATCTATATTAAAGCCATTGAAGATGAGACAATGCAAGGGGCATACAACGCTGTTGCGCCTGAGTATACAACCAATGCTGAGTTTATGAAAACTATGGCTAAATTGTTAGGCAAACCCATGTTTCTGCCTCGTGTACCAGAATTTGTTTTTCGTCTCTTCTTGGGTGAGGCTGCGCAAATCATTTTAGAGGGTAGTCGTATCTCTTCTCAAAAGATAAGTAACACGGGATTTGAGTTTAAATACAAAACCATTCATGATGCCCTTAAAGCAATTCTGCTCAAAAGAAAAGAAAAGAAATCGCAACGATGATTATTTCTTTTAATGTTTTACTGGTGAGTTGTTCGGAAATTGGAATATTCTTTATCTAAATAATAAAGAGGTATTTCAAATCATTTTTCAGTTATTAATTGCGTTAAGTCAATATAAAATGTATTTTTGTATTTAAACGCAAATTGATAGTTTTGGCAGATAAAGAGTTTTTAAAATACCTCGATAAAGATAGTAGAGAACGTATTAGAATGCGTATTTCTATTGAAAATGGGAATGTTGTTGATATTGTAGTTCAATATGAGACTTTAATAAAAGAAAAATGGATTGCTATAGTTAGGTATGACTGTGCTCATGGATTTTTTCATCGAGATGTTATATATCCTAACGGAGATAAGGAAAAACAAGTCATCGAGATTGATAAACTTGAAACTGCGTTGGTTTATGCTGAACAAGATTTAAAAGACAGGTGGGATTTTTATAAACATAGGTACTTGAAAAGATTAAAGAAATGACAAATAAAGAAACAGTAAACCGCAACATAGGATTGACTTTTGATTTTGCAAGACAAATAATTGAAAACCCAAATTTGATTGATGAGTTAGACGATAACTGTACAATTGATTTTTTGCAGAAAGATTATCCTGAGACAAAGAATGCAGACGATGTCGTTGCCGATAAATACATTAGAATAAAAAGGAGCTTTGAACTCTTGTAATTCTTTACCACATCCTATCTTCCCCCTCATCTTATAAATCCTCATTCAAACAATTGATGTACTTATACTTTACATAAATGGGTTGCATGTAAATTTGTTGTGGCTGACCAAACTATCAGGCATATATTGTAAAGTGTGCTATATTTATGTTTTTTATCGAGAAACAGGAGCTTCTCGCTCCAAAGAATTTTGTTCCAGCGTTTCTGTCGTGGTTAAATGATGAGAACTTCATGATTATAATAGTACGAGAGCGATGCACTTATAATTTTAGTTGAAAGTATTGTTCATCGACCTTATTAACTTTTCGGGAGCGAGCGGTGGAGCAATCATCCGACGAACACTCTGTAGTGGGTATATCGAATCCCTTTTGGCAAGAAGTATGAAGGACATTTTGAAATGTTTGTCCAACTCTTTAGCAGCTTCGTGATTGTAAACCCCATTTGGATATGCCCAATAGTCAATGGGCTTGTCAACCATGTTTTCTAATGCTTTCTGTGGTTTGATTACTTGCTGCTTCCAGAGTGTTGAGTCATTATATTTTGTTACCATCACATGATCCCAACTATGCAATCCCACGGTGTGCCCTTTGCTCGATAGTTGCGATATTTCATCTTTCGTAAGGTAGTTTTTCTTATTGTTTGTGACGGTCATTATAAAAAATGCACCTTTAAAGTTGCGCTTCTCCATCTCAGGGGCTGCTATGGTGATATGCTCCTTTCTCGAATCATCGAATGTCAACATAAAAGGTTTTGCGGGTAGTGATGCATCGTGCACCAAGTAGTTGTAAAGCTGATCAGGTAGTATGGAATTGTATCCACTATCTGACAGTGCTTGCAATTGCGAAGCAAAAACTTCGGGACTAACAGAGTAAACATCATTTCGTCCCCCTTCGATGCGATGGTAGCAGAGAACAGGTACTTCTTTCTTTTGTAGAATTTCTGCTGCATTATTCACTATTAGTTTTTCAACTATCAGCTCTGTTTTAGTGGAAGCTGTGTCTTCGATATTTGTGATTGTGATTTCTCCATCTTTATTACTGGCTGTTTGTGTGCAACCATTGAAAATTAAAAGGATGAAAACGATAAGTATAAATTTGTATTTGTTTTGCATGTTTTATTTATCTATTATGTGTAGAAGTTTGAATATTTGTCTTTTTCTTGCTTAAACTGTATGAAGATAAATCCATTTGCACTATAAAACGATATAAACCCAATATTTGTTTTATTTGGAGATGGTCAGGGAAAGGGGAAAAGTCTGAACATCCTTTCAAATTATTTGTTGAATGATATAATATATGACACTGGATAATATGACACCGATTACTATTTTTGGGTTGGATAATGTGAACTACCCAAAATATCGAAATGAACTTATCGATTTATACTCCCTTTCATTTACAGAGGGAAGATATGCTCAGCATATAGATCCACAAGCAATTGAGAGCTCACTCGACGATATCATGAGTATCGGATTCGGGTTTATGTCATTTGACAAAGATACATTAATTGGAGCGGTGATATGTCTGGCTCTTAAAAATGATCCTGATTTCCCTTTCGATTTACATAAAGACATTCAACCCGATAAAACTTTATACATTGCTGACTTGATGGTCGATCAAAACCACAGAGGTAAAGGAGTAGCACTTGGCTTGATTGAACATCTGTTCGAACTTAGCAATTCCAAACCCTATACGGATGCTGTAATCAGGGTGTGGAATGAAAATATTCCTGCGCTCTCATTATATAAGAAGCTCGGCTTTGTAGAAATTGATATGATTTCTCAAACAAAAATTAGTAAAGAGAAGAAAGAACCGTTTGAGATGAAAAAGATTTATATGCACAGGAAAATAATTGAAAATTGAAAATTATGGGTTGTGTAGAATACGACTTATCTGACTGCACAGTAGAGACGGCCATTTATGGTGTCTATACATCCACATTTCACAACCAACTCATCCAACAATAACATTATATTTATTATGAATTCATTCGCTACAAAAACCATTCATTTAAGAGATGGTTCGCCTGAAGAGAAAAGGGCGGAGATACGTGATTACTTTCTCAAAACATGGGACACCCATGAAAAGTTATATGAACAATTAGCTTCAGATGAAGTATTTTATCATCGTGGTGACCCGTTACGTCATATAATACTTTTTTATTTGGGACACACTGCTGTCTTTTTTATCAACAAGCTTTTTCTGGCCAAGATAATTGATGCACGCATCAATCCCGAGTTTGAATCGACTTTTGCAATTGGTGTTGATGAAATGAGTTGGGATGACCTAGCTAATAAAAACTACCCTTGGCCTCCCGTTGATCAGGTGCGTGAATACAGGGGTAAAGTAAAAGATGTGATTTTACAATTAATTGATAACACTCCCCTGAATTTACCCATCGATTGGGACAATCCTTTTTGGATTGTGATGATGGGTATTGAGCACGAACGGATACACTTAGAAACATCTTCTGTGTTGATAAGGCAGTTGCCCCTTGATGAAGTTGTGTCAGGCAAGTTTGGCGACATATGCAAAGAAAGTGGTGAAGCTCCAGCTAACGAGATGTTAGCGGTTGAGGGTGGCACTGTGCATTTAGGCAAACCTAAAGATCATCCACTTTATGGATGGGACAATGAGTACGGCTCTTATTCTGAAGAGGTGTCTGACTTTAGTGCGGCCAAATACTTAACTTCTAATCAAGAGTTTTTGGAGTTTGTGAATGATGGTGGCTATGACACCGAATCATATTGGACGGAAGAGGGATGGAATTGGCGAAACTTTAAGAAAGCTCAGATGCCATTGTTTTGGAGGAAAGAAGGAGATACTTATTCATTAAGATTGGTAGCGGATGAGATACCGATGCCTTGGAATTGGCCCGTTGAGGTAAATTATTTGGAAGCAAAAGCATTTAGCAATTGGAAGTCCGCTAAGACAGGCAAAACATATCGTTTACCTACAGAAGCCGAGTGGATGCGATTGTATGAGTATATTGAGTTGCCCGATCAATTGGATTGGGACGAATTAGCACCAGGCAATATCAATCTGGAGCATTTTGCATCGCCCTGTGCAGTTGATAAATTTGAACAAGGCAAAGGATTCTTTGATGTGATTGGCAATGTATGGCAATGGACCGAAACACCCATTACGGGATTTCCAGGTTTTAAAGTGCATCCGATGTATGATGATTTCTCAACACCAACTTTTGATGGGAAGCACAATTTAATTAAAGGAGGATCGTGGATTTCTACGGGTAATGAAGCTACTAAACATTCACGTTATGCTTTTCGACGACACTTCTATCAGCATGCAGGTTTTAGGGTGATCGAATCGGAAACTCCTCTCAATATTCAGAGTGCAGACTATGAAACAGATTATGAAGTAACTGTTTCATGCGAACAGAATTGGGGAGATAAGTTTACTTTGAATGCATCTTTCTTTAAAGAACTATCCTATATTATTTTGACGTTGCTTGAGGGCAAGCCCGTAAAAACATTGTTGGATTTAAATGCTGACACAGGTCGTTTGGCTTTTGAGCTGGCTCCTTTTTTCGAAAAAATAACTGCCTTGGATTTCTCTGCACGATATATCCGCATAGCTATTCAACTGCAAGAGCAAGGTTATATGCGCTATGTGATGAAGGATGAAGGTGAATTGATGCTGTATCGTGATGTTGTACTATCTGATTTCACATTGGGCAAAAACAAAGAAAACATTACGTTTAAACAAGATAATGCTCAAAACCTGAAACCTATTTATAAAGGGTATGATGTGATTGTTGCACCCAACTTGTTGGAAGAATTGAATGATCCAAAAGACTTTTTGTCAACCATTCACACCAGATTGAATGCTAATGGCTATTTAATTATTGCTTCTACTTATCAGTGGAAAGATGAAACGAGAGAAAACTGGCCAGGAGGTTTCAAACAAGATGGTGAACCTGTTACTTCGCTTGATGGAATCAAGGAAATATTGGAGCACAACTTTGTGCTGGAGCGTGACCCAATTAATTTGAATGCGAAGATTAAATTGTCCTCTCGCGTGAAAGTGGATAGATTATCTGAAATAACTATTTGGAGGAAGAAATAAAATAATTATAATGAGGTACAATCACCTAATAAATGAGATTCAATATATGGGGTCTCATTTATTAGGTGATTGTTTTTTAATTCATGCTTCTATATCCCTTTCTGTTTTTAATATTTCTATTCCAAATTTAACAGACTAATTCTCTATCTTTGCACCCATGAAATCAATATACAAGTCAGAAAGTTTGGAATTGTTTACTCCCGATATTTCGGGGCTGGAACTCCCTTTTGTAGGAGGAGTAGTAGCGGGATTCCCTTCACCTGCCGATGATTTTGTCTACGAAAGTATTGACATCAATAAGTTGATTGTTAAGCATCCTGACGCTACATTTTATGCCCGCGTAAAGGGACAATCAATGGTGGGTGACTTTATGGAAGGTGACTTATTGGTAATAGATCGGAGCATAGAGTGGACAGACAATAAAATTGCTTTGTGCTTTGTGGACAATGAATTTACCCTGAAAAGATTAAAAATAGAAGAGGGCAAATGTTTCCTAATTCCATCGAATTGTGATTTTCCTGTCATAGAAGTAAATGATGAGAATGAAGTGATTGTGTGGGGCATTGTAACCTATTCTATTAAGAAGCATTAAACCAATATGTACTCACTGATTGATTGCAACAATTTTTACGCATCGTGTGAACGTGTTTTCAACCCGTCGCTTCGCAACAAACCCATTGTTGTGTTAAGCAATAACGATGGATGTGTGATAGCACGTAGCAATGAAGCGAAAAAGTTGGGTATTCCTATGGGTGCTCCTGCATTTCAGTATCAAAGCGTGTTTCGCAGGCATGATGTAAAGGTATTCTCGGCTAACTTTCACCTGTATGGTGACATGAGTCACAGGGTGATGAATATCTTAAGCAATTACAGTCCAGTATCTGAAATATATTCCATTGATGAATGCTTTTTATCACTGCATGGTATGAATATCGACCATTATAAATATGGATTAGATATGGTGGAGAAAGTGATAAAATGGACTGGAATTCCTATAAGTGTGGGAACTGCCCCCACCAAAGCTCTGGCTAAAGTAGCCAACAGAATAGCAAAGAAGTTTCCGCAAACGACCAATGGGTCGTATGTAATAGATAGTGAAGAGAAAAGGATAAAAGCCTTGAAGTGGTTGCCCATTGAAGATGTGTGGGGTATTGGCAGACAAAACGCTAAGAAGCTTTTTGCTCAAGGAGTAAAAAAAGCATATGATTTTACAGAGATGCCCGAAAGTTGGGTGTTGAAACATATGACAATTGTAGGGCTTCGCCTTCAGAAAGACCTGAAAGGTATACCTTCCATTGATATGGAGACGGAGGAAAAGAAGCAAAGTATATCAACAACACGCACATTTGACAGGGACTATGATAATTTTGAAGACGTAAAAGAACGTGTTGTTGCCTTCACCACACTCTCTGCAGAGAAACTACGCAATCAAAACTCACTTTGCAATGTATTGAATCTTTTTGTAGAAACAAATCGATTTAAAGAAACTGAAACCTATTATTACAAATCTATTCAATTAAAGTTGCCCTTTTCGACCTCTTCAACAATAGAGCTGGTGGCTTTTGCTGTGATGGGGCTCAAGCATATTTATCACGATCACCTTCATTACAAAAAAGTAGGGGTTACACTTTCTCACTTTGTGGATGCAAATTGTCATCAACCATCATTGTTTTTCAATTCCGATCCTAAGCACAAAGAGTTGATGCGTGTGATAGACAAAATTAATGGAACTTATCAGCACAACGTTGTGCGATTGGCGGGAATGGACGAAAAGACATTCAAGATGAAGCAAGAACATCTGTCCCCGGCTTATACTACGAATATTAATGATGTGATTGAGGTTAATCTATAGTTTGTTGAGTTTGCAAATGATTTGAACTTCGATTAAAAAAAGAAAATAAAAATCAATGGTATGATAATTCCAATTATCAACTCTATACCACCTCTTCCCATTAACCCCTTTTTGCCCCGAGTCATAATTAAGCCAGTTAGTGTGATAATTATGAGTGAAAAACAAAAGATATCAGAGAACACCGTCCACCATTTATTAGGATTGTAATGTAAGCGATTCATTCGACTAATGATAGGGCGTTTTCTTACTTGTTCATATACGGCACTGCCTGTTATTAAATCTACCACCAACGATGAGCCTCCTTTGAGGAATACTTTCATGGATGCATCGTCAGGGAAGTAATGTTTGGTATAGTTATCGGTTTCGTTGTATTTATCCAAAATAGTTAGAACCCTATCTTTCGTAAAATAGTCTTTCAATAAAGGAGTGCTTCCTTCAATCTTGAATTGGTGAACATTGATAGAATAATCGGAATTGAAGTCTTTTTTGTGGTTCAACATGAACCCTGATATAGCGTATATTATAATTACTCCTGAGAAAAAGAAAGAGAGGTCGCGGTGTATAATACGCGACCATTTTCTTGTTGTTTTTAAAAGATTACCCATTGTTACAAAATAGAATATTCTGTTGCTTCAATGTAATAGAATGAAAGGTAATTTTTTCCCTCGTTGGTATTTCTTTCAGCAATTTTGGTTCTGAAATCTTTTATGCGATCCACCTCACTATTTACGTTCTCTTGACCTTGGGCTATTTTCTCAGTTTCACAACCTTCGCCATCCTCTCCATGCTCTTCAGCTGTTCCAGCTGCCATTTCATTTTCCCATTTAGCTAAGTAGGCTTCATCGATGCGCTCTTCTTTCAATTGACCAACTACTGTTACTTGACTGTTGACACATTCGGGTTTGAAAGCCCCCAAGTTATTAGTTGACTCTACACGAATGGTTTTAGAATCGTCAGATCCCATTAAGAAAATTTTTTTTCCTCCGTGTGAACATATATGCGTGCAGATACCTTCAACCACTACTTGATTGTTAGTTTCTTGTTCCGCAATACTTAATAATTCGTCAACCGAAACAGGAGGGAGTTCTGCTGGCTGATTAGTAGTTTTCTTATTGTCAGTACAACTTACAAGCATTAGGATGCTTAGAAAAATCCATAAAAATAAATGTTGTTTCTTCATTACTACAATTGAATATGATTTTAATATTAAAAGATGCTTACAAATATATGTATTAAAGTTGATGAATTGCAGCAAAAACATCGTGAAATGAAAAAGTAGAGTGCCCATTTTGCATGAAAATTATTATCTTCAATCTTTCTATTATTACTTAACTTCTTTATCTTTGTATATTAAAGTCTTATAAAACATTTGTATTATGAAACACGTAAAATTTTTAGCGGTGATGCTTCTGTTTTTAGCTGCCGCTTGTAACCAACCAAAAGAAAATAAAATATTGAAGCAGTCAGATTTTCCTACACCACCAGTCGCAGAAGTTAAGCCCGACACGTTTGTTGAATTTAGTCATCAACGCATCGATAATTATTATTGGATGAAAGATAAAACTGATCCAAAAGTTATTGAGTATCTTAATGCAGAGAACGCTTATACTGATACCGTAATGGGATCAACAAAAGAGTTGCAACAAACAATTTACGACGAAATTTTGGGTCGTATGAAAGAGGATGATGAGAGTTATCCAGCATTAAAGGACGGATACTATTACTATTCACGCTCGCAGACGGGCAAGCAATATCCAACTTATTGCAGAAAGAAGGGTTCGTTGGATGCTGCAGAAGAAATAATATTTGATGTGAACAAAATGGCTGAAGACAAACCTGCATTTATTTTCAGGGGTTATGCCATTAGTCCTGATAATAGCAAAGCTGCTTATTTCTTTAACGAAACGGGTTCTTATGCAGAGTTTAATCTTCACATTAAGGATTTAGCCTCAGGTGAAGATGTAGGATTTACTGTTAAAGGTGCAACTTCAGTTGCATGGGCTAATGACAATAAGACTCTTTTCTTTAGTGTCATCGATGAAACATTGCGTTCCTATCAAGTTCGCCGCCAGATGTTGGATGCCCAAGAGAGTCAATTGGTGTATGAAGAAGAAGATGCTAAGTTTTCAACATATGTTTCAGGTAACAAAACCAAACAATTTATTTTTATTGCCAGTGCTAGTTCCAGTACTTCTGAAGAACGTTTTATAATGGCAGATCAACCCATGTCAGAGTTCAAACTCTTTATGCCTCGCAAGAAAGATGTTGAGTATTCTGTGTATGGGCATAAGGATTATTTCTTTGTTCGGTATAAAGATAAAAGCAACTTGAATGGTAAAGTTTATAAAACACCGCTAACTGGATATGAAGACAAAAATAACTGGATTGAATTTGTAGCGCACAATCCAGATGTGCGAATTGAAGGATTGGATGTGTTGAAGGATTATATTTCGTTGGAGTTACGTAAAAACGGTCTGACCGAAATTGAAGTAAAGCCGATTGAAGGTGGTGAATCTAAAGCGATATTATTCCCAGAACCTGTATATAGTACTTCTTTAATTGGCAATCCTGAGTATGACGCTACTGCTATTCGATATTCATACACTTCGCTCAATAGACCGACCACACTATATGAATATGATATTGAAAAATCTTCGTCTACAAAACTGAAGGAGCAAGAAGTACCCTCTGGGTTTAATCCCGATGATTATACTGTGGAGAGAATTTGGGCAACAGCAACTGATGGTGTGGAAATACCGATGGCTGTTGTTTATAAAAAAGAATTGAAGAAAGATGGTACTAATCCAGCACTTATCTATTCTTATGGAAGTTATGGCATAAGTAGCGATGTTTTTTTTAGCACATCATTTTATAGTCTTATTGACAGAGGGTTCGTTTTTGCAATTGCTCAAATTCGTGGTGGTAGCGATATGGGAGAACAATGGTATGAAGATGGTAAACTCTTGAAAAAGAAAAACACATTTACAGACTTTATTGCTTGTAGCGAAAAGTTGATTAATGATAAATATACTTCGACTGATAAATTAGCTGCTATGGGGGGTAGTGCAGGTGGATTATTGATGGGAGCTGTGGCTAACATGCGTCCTGATTTGTATCAAACCATAGTAGCACAGGTGCCATTCGTAGATGTTATAACCACTATGTATGATGAAACACTTCCTCTGACCACTGGTGAATATGAAGAGTGGGGAAATCCTAATGAGGAAGAGTATTACGATTATATCATGTCTTATTCTCCTTACGATAATGTGAAACAACAAGATTATCCCAACTTTTTGATAACAGGTGGAATAAATGACTCCCAAGTTTTGTTTCACGAGCCTGCCAAATGGGCCGCAAAGTTGCGTACTTTCAAAACTGATGACAATATTGTTTTGCTACGCATGAATATGGAGTCGGGACATGGAGGTGCTACTGGAAGATATAACAGAATTAAAGATGTAGCTTTTGAGTTTGCTTTTATGTTGAATAGAATAGGAATAAATAAATAAATAAATAAATAAATAAATAAAAAGAACAATACAATGAATAAAATTATAATAGCTTTATTAGTGCTGCCGGCTATGCTCTGTAGCTGCCAGCTTTCAGAACAAAAGAAAGAAACAACTACTCCATCAAGCAATTCGGCTCTTTCTCAAGAGGTTTTTGATCCAATAGCAGAAGGATATACATTATTTTGGGAAGATAATTTTGAAGGAACAGAATTGGATAAAACAAAATGGGCTCCCAGAGGAACAGGTCCTCGTCGTATTGGTTATAACGATCCTTCTATGATAGAAGTAAAGGATGGACATTTACATTTGAAATATGATATAAAAAAAGATAGTATCATGGCTGGGGCAATAGGTACAGGCTCCACTTTTATGACTACTTATGGATACTTCGAATGTCGTGCGCAGATGCAAAACAGTACTGGTATTTGGTCAGCTTTTTGGATGCAGTCTCCTAATATTTCTAAGGGTGAAGATCCAGGGGAGTTTGGCGCAGAGATAGATATTTTTGAGTATTTTAAAGAAGAGGGAGAAGACCACATGACCCATTGTGTTCATTGGGCGTATGGACCTAACCAGAAGTCATCTGGTAGAATGGATAGTGATTTGCCTGGATTATCGGAAGGATTTCACACTTTTGCTCTTGAATGGACTTCAGAGAAGTACGCAATTTATATGGATGGGCTTAAATTTCACGAAACAA
>JAQVZQ010000077.1 GCA_028708095.1 Dysgonamonadaceae bacterium | reverse complement strand
GATTCTAACTCTGTTAGTTGGATGTGCTTTACTTGCTTCGTGTGTCAGCGACTTTGATGTTGATAAGTACTTGATTGAGAAAGAAAATGCGCTTGTCGATTTTAAGAAGGAGGATAAAGCAATTCGTGAAGATCTTGAAAAAGAGATCATTAAAATGCGTTCAGAGATGCAACCAAAAATTACTGCAGTAAGAGAGCTGCTTTCAAGTAAAGTGGATGGGAGTGGCAATCTTGTTATTTCTGCCTTGGCCGATTCGGTGGCTGCAACTGGAACACGAATTAATGAGCGCGTAATGGAAACGAAAGATTTTGTGGATGAACAGATGACACACACTAAAAGTGATATTGAAACCAGCTTTGTAAATCTCGAAACTAAGCGTCAAACGCTCAACACACAGTTGCAACAAGCCATAGCACAAAGCAACGATGAGCAGGTAGTGGAAATTAATAAGCGTCTTGAGGCTATTGATCAGCTGGAAACAATGACAAATGTAATAAAAACAAAAGTGGAGTCACTGGAAAGCAATTTGGAGGCAAGCGAAGCCTTGTCGCAACAGATGAAAAGCTTGGAGGAAAGAAGGAATAATTTAAACACTGTTTTTAATGATTTCGATTCTAAAATAAACACCTTGTTGGATTTATTAGAAGAAGAGATGGATGAAGAGATAGAAACACTTAAATCTGATCAAATATATTTACTTAAATCTTATTTGGCAGATGCTGAAAGCTTTTTAGATGAAATACGTCAGAACTTTGATGAAATTGATCCTTTGATTTCTGATGCAGAAGAATGGCTGTCATCAATGGAAGACCTTGAGTCGATGATTAGCGATATGGTTAATTATGCTGAAAATACTTTTAGTGATGTGGGTGACTATATAAATGATATGCAGTGGATTATGGATATAGCTTCAGATTTAGAAAGTGATGTAGAAGATTTTCTCAGTAGATTAGATGATCTAGATGGTGTGGTGAGCGAATATGCATCAGGAGAAGATCCCTCTGGTATTTGGGATGATTTTGTCTCAACAGGAGACGATATTCTTGCACTCATTCAAACTACGTATGACTATGATAATTTGTTATCAGAATTGTATGCTCAAGCAGAACAAGCCATAGATGATTTTGACGAAATATATACAAGTGATGCATGGAAATAATTAAAAAAATTATACAAATGAATAATATAGTAAACAAAGGTGTAAAAACACTCATCCTTTTGTTGCTGGCATGCCTTATAGCATCGTGCAACTCAATGGATCACGACTTGGAGTTTAATGAGCTCAATGATGAGATTGCTCATCTTAAGAATGTGGATGAAACCATTAGCGAAGAAATTACTAAAGAACTGCTAAAGTTTGAAACTGAATTGAAGGGAGAAATAACCAAAGTAGAAGATTTTGTTTCTGACAAGTTAGGTAAAAAAGTAAAAGAAATTGATGATAAAATAAAGGGTCAGGCAAATTCACTCAATAATGTAATTACTGACCATTCGAATCAAATTGGGCTACAGATTACAAATTGGGATAATGAGATAGGACAGCTTATTATTACAAGATCTGAAGCGTTAGAAACAGCACGTGGAGTAATGCAAAGAGCTAACGAAAAAGCTATTGCAGAAAATAACACTGCACTTCAAAGTAGAATACAACAAGGAGAACAGCATTTAAATTCTTTTGAGAATATATTACCCAACTTAGCCCAGTCTACAAGCAAACGTATAGATGCTGTGATAACGATGCAAGCGCGCTATAATACTCTGACTGATTCTCTGACAAGTTTGGAAACACAAAGAGATCTGTTGGAATCTCAAATTGCAGGGTTTAAATCTAAAATGGAAACTGCAATTTATGACAGACTGCAAGAGCATGCTACATCGAACGAATTGAATGACCTCTTTGAACAAGTTTCAGACATTTACTATGAAGCAGTTGACATTGTACAAGAAATGGAAAGTATTAATAACGATCTTGATGCTATAGAGAGTAATTTACCTGATGTGGATTCTTGGTTGAGTGATTTGGAACAATATTTTAATGAAATTGATGATATTCTCGATTTTTTGAGTGAATTTGAGGGTCTGGATTTAGAGTCAATATTAGATAAATGCGAAGAAGTAGAAAACCTTGCTGACGAAATGAGTAGTCGTTTGGAGAATGCTGCCGATAAGGTGTTAGAAAGAGCAAATGTGATAAATGATCTTTTGGATGATATGTTGGGTTCAATATCAGATAAGTTAGGCGAATTAGAAGGATATGTTAATGATTTAAATGATATAATTAGTGATGTTGATGCTTTAATCAGTGAGTTTTGATAAATAAATAAATAAAAAAAAAAGATATGCAATACAATAAAAATAAATGGAGGTTTAGAACCATCTTTTTGATAGTAGTAGTGCTATTAAGTGGTTGCACACAAGACTATCTGAGTGATGGGGAAATAGTGGACGAGAAAGTGGTTGCTTTACAAGAAAAAGATAAAGAACTACGTCTTGCATTATTGACAGGTATTGAGAGTCTTCGAACTAAAGTATTGTCAACGCTTACAGAAACTGACAATCGACTGAACGGTGAGATTGACAATTCTATGACAGCTTTAGCGCAAACAGTGAAAACAAAAATGGGTGAAGTAAACAACTTTCTCAATACAGAGTTAGCCACTCGTACTACTGAATGCAACACAAAGATTGGAGCATTGAATAACAGTGCAAATAATTCAAAAACCTCTTTTGAAACAGCTCTTGCCACTACCAAAAGGGAGGTGGAACAGGCAATAGCAGATGGTGAAACTGAAAGAGCTGCTGAACTGAATAGACTTAAAAATCATTACGAAAAAGCTGTACGTCAAACTGATAGCATTAGCGATAAGGCTGATGAGTGGAAGATACGCTTACAATCTATTCTTGATATGGACTATAGTACAAAGTTTATTGCTGTAGAATCTCGGTTGGTAAGTTTAGAATCGTACCAGTTAGATGCTAAAGTTGATGATTTAAAGTCATTTTTAAATTCCTATTCAGAAGAGAAACTTGAAGAGCTGTCAATGGAAGACCTGAATCAGTTTATGTTTTTTGTGGGTGAAACAGAGGAAAGGCTCGCTGAAGCGAGGCAGTTGGCAGATGATGCTTTGATGTTAGCTGATGATATTGAATCTACTGCTGAAGATGCAATAAGTGATGTTGAAAGGATGATGGATGACCTTGAAAGTTACTTGGATGATATGTTTAGCGAACTATCGGGTGCGGATTTACATGGTCCAAATGATATGATTAGCGATATAATGTCTCGATTAGACTCTTTTGATGGTTTAATAACTTCATTAGAAGATGCTGCTGATGCATTAGGAGAGTTAATGGAAATGACTGTAGATTCAGGTAATTTTTCCCAGTTTGAAAGCTCAGAATCTACTATTGAGTCAGAGATTGCCCATGTAGAAACAACCGCCGAAATTTGTGCCGAACACATTTCAGAACTTTTTGACCTAATAGAAGATTGGAAAGATAGTCATTGGTGGTGGGATGATTAAAATGAATCTCTTATCAATGAAAAAATTGTTTATAAATAAAGAACAAAAATATATAACACATCAAATTAAATACAAAATGAAAAAAATAAATTTATTTGTTTTAATAGTAGCTGTGCTGTTGCCAAGTATAGTTTCAGCACAAAAAAATGAAGACAGTGAGCAAATCAATGAGTCACGACGCAGGTATTACTATAACTACAGTCGTTGGAGCATTGGAGTAAACGGAGGAGCTTCGGCTTTATGGGGCGACTTCTCTACTTTCTCAGAAGACAAAACATACCTGTCACCTATTGGGGGTTTGCAAGTTACATTGCAGGTCAATCCTTATATTGGATTCTCAGCGGAAGGGAGTATTGGAAAAAATCGTATAAGTGCTACAGGAGATAATGCCGCTGAATATTTAAATCCTAATGGTTATCATTCTCCTACTGCCACCGATGCAAACACCAATACGAACTTTCTGAAATACAACGATTTGTATGCTGATGTAGAGGTGTATCAAGGACGTGTGGGGTTAGATTTGAACTTAAATAATATATTTGCAGGAAACAAAGGCGATAAATTACGCAAGGTTTCAGTGATACTCTCTCCATCGTATTATTTACAATACTATAGACCTACAGTATATAAGAAAAGTGATAACGCAAGATATAGCAATCGTGATTTACATTACGAAAACACAAGTGGTGTGGGTGGGGAAATTGCTGCACGCTTTAGAGCAAGCCGTATTGTCGATTTTCAGGTAAAAGGAGGGGGCGTATATGGATTTAATGAAAAGTTTGATGGTGTTGCTGGTGATAACAGTAATAACATTATGGCTTATGTGCAGGCAGGAGTCATCTTTAAATTAAATGGTAAAACCAAGCGAGACAATTTGATTTATGCTGCAACTCCCAAGTATGTGCCAATGGTAGAAATGGTAGAAGCAAAGCGTGTTGTAGAATCAAAAGAGCCTAAAGTAATTGAACGAGTAATACATGATACGGTATATGTAGACCGGTATGTAGATAAAAAAACTGATAAAGAAGCTATTAAAATTATAGGTATTCTTCCTTATGTAAGTTTTGAACGCGGAAAATCGGAATTGAATGAGGTGAAATACAAACAAGAACTGGATGCTATTGTAGAATCTCTTGAAGATAATCCATCTATTAATATTGATATTTTTGGTTGGGCAGATCATACAGGTAGTGAAAGTATTAATATTGAATTGACTGCTGAACGAGCAAAAGTTTTACGCGATTATCTTGTAGAAAGAGGTATTGATGCCAATCGAATTAAACAAGTAGAAGGAAAAGGAAAGGATAGTCAGCTTAGTGGAGACGCAGCTTACAGTGCAAAAGCACGTCGTGCAGAAGTTATCATTGATTGATAATATCTCTCTATGAATGATTTCATAATCTGAAAACATTCTTGAAATAAAAGTGTAGGTTTCTTATCCATGTTAATTTACCATGGATAAGAAACCTTTTAAACTTTATCACCTCTATATTTATATGTGCAATCACTTTTTCCTAACAATTTTCTGCGTCTAAGAGATGTTTCATCTTTTCTAAAAAATCATGCAATTTTTTTTCTAAAGAAGCCCACACGAAAGGATTCATGCGGGAGCGATGTATCTTCTGCACCAGCGTTTTGTGTAGTAAAATCTCCTAATCAAGCCTTGCACTAAATTTTCCACCGAAGATTATAAATTCAACAGATGAAAACAGCAAACTCACAAAAAGATTGCTGTTGCAATAGTCGATTTTGTTGTACACCACAAAAAACTGGATTGAGAAATATTGATTCTTGCATCCTACAAACATTATGACCCATTTATCGATTGGAATTTGCAACCACGGTAAAAAAATTTCGCATAGGGTGTCACTCCTGAAAGATTTTAGAAAAAAAATACTGTTAGCGAGACAAAAATCATTTCTTCCGTCGAAGATTGGACGAACAAGAGATGAAAACGCAATCTTCCATTGAAGAAATGTTTAGAAAATCACAAATGCACTTTTGTTTCTAGTAAATTGGGTTTTTGAGAGATAAACGAAGAAGAAATTTGAGTAAATTTAATTTTCTACTCTTGTTTGTTAAAATTTTCACTGAAGACTTGAAATTCAACTTGCTGTTAAGAGAAAAACCATCAAAGATTTGAAATTCGACTGTTGTTCGTCAGAAAAACAACGGCAGATTCGATTTTCAACACCTTTCCGTCAAATCTTCGGTCGAAGATTCAAGTTTCAAGTCTTGACACTGAAATCTTCCATTGAAGAAATGTTTAGAAAATATTTTTGGTAGTTGTTGATGGACTCGAAACTCGGAAATAATTTTGAATGGTTCGAGACTCAAGAACCTATAATCTTGTCGCACTAAAATGGACAAGTCAGAAGAAATCTAATCATTGGAATTACCAATGATTGTTTTTATTTGTGCCCCAAACACAGTAATTAAACTTTAGCAGCTCCATATTTATAAGTGCAAACACTTTTTGTATCTTTGTTTTTGTTGAAACAAGTATCACAAATTGATTAATGAATAGAAACAAAATCCTCTCAGGCACAATAGGCATAATAATCGGGTACATCCTCTTTATAGTGTTAGTTGATTTTGTTTCAAAGCCAAGTAATGTTTCAATAGCACTGCGACCAATTAAAAGTATTCAAACCTATTTCTTTAGTTTTGCTTTCTCATTAGGCACTATTGGGTGGGTTATTGGAGGTGTGCTATTAATAGGGTTTCTAACAATTTTCTATTTTGTAGGAACTTGGGTTCATAAAACAATATCTAAAAACTAAGAACATGAGGAATATAAAACTTGCTTTATTGTTTATTACAGGATTCACATTCTTCTCTTGTCAACCAAAATTTGATTTGCAATCGGACAAGCATCTCACTGAAATTTTCACAAAAAATGAGTTGAAAGAGATTGAGAAAATGATTATTTATGTGGATGATATGGTTGTTGAGAAGTCAGGCGAGCGAGACATTAATGAAGCCTATCATCATCTGTTAGACCAAACCATGCAGGATAGCTCCAAGTATCTTGTGCCTTTTAAGGAAGAGGAGAAATATGAATTTCTTGAAAGTTTAGACACTAAAGTTTTTAATGAGTTTTGGACTTTTAGACGTGTGGGTAAAGCGATGTATCAAGACTCTATTTATGAAAATGGTTATCAATTTTTAGAATTAAGCATTAACGGTAGATATGTTGCAGATTATCTTGAAAGGATTGGTAAGCAAGATGATTATTACAAATCTGAAATTGAAACTATGAAAATGGCGTGGGGTTTAGCACCCACTACTATAGCTTGGTTTCTTAAAAATCACAATGAGTTCGATTTCACCATTCCCAAAAATAGATTGTGGGCTACTGTTTTCATATTATCTATTGAAGAGCCTCACGATAAAAAGATGGAGAGGTATTTGAATGGAAAAAAGAACTAAGCGGGTGAAAGTTCTCTCTTAAAAACTGTTAGCAGTCAGCTCAACTCTCTGAAAAAGTGTAGTATAAAAATCATATAAATTAAAGGATACAGGTCAGAGACACAGTGCAAATAAAATGTTGTATTTCTAGTATCCTTACTTAATAATGAATTTAATATCCACCCTTCTCGCTTCACTTGGAGATGAGGTTTTGTCTTCACCATAAAACACCGATGATATTTGATCAGGGAAAACTCCATAGTCAATCAACATCCTTTTTACTGCCTCATTGCGACGCATCGATAAATCGTAGTTGTATTTTGCATTACCTACCGAGCTTGCAAAACCATTTAGGACGACACTCAATTGAGGGTTTTTCTTTAATATGATTGCTACATTTTCAACTTCTGCACGATATTGAAAAGAAACATCCGTTACATTGTTCTCAAAAAGCACTTGCATTTGCGATGTTCCATATCGCTTGACCATCTCTTTAGCATCTGGAGTTAATGTAGAAGATGCCATCAGAGAATCTTGAGCCTGTTCAATTTCACGATTCAAACGACTAATCTCATCTCCTTTTTCATTCGCTTTAGCCGATGTAGTTAATAAACCTACTTGTCGTTGCAAAGAATCAATCCTCCCTCTTAACTCACCATTGTTATTGGATGCTGCAAAGGGCATTGAACTTATTACGGGTGTTTGATAAGGGTAAAAAGCTCCTTGTGTTCCTCCGGGAGTTGTTAAAATCGTAGTAGAGTTGTTTCCAGCTCCATAGCCATACAATGAATTTAAACGCGCATTTAACACTTCTACTTCGCGCAACAAATCATTTCTTGACATGTTCTGCAAAGGAATATGAGAGCTTAAAGGCATAGAAGCTCCTGCCGACGAATAAGGAGAAATTATGTTATAGCTTCTGGCAATATTGGCGTTTTCTAACTCTTGCTGCATTATTTCTTTTTTTGCATTAGCAACTTTCTCAAGAAAGCTTACAAGATCAGATTTAGTCATGACAATTTCACCCTGCTTTGCATCAGATGTTCTGTAGTCGATAGTATCCGACTGTGCATTCAGCATAGATGCTCCTATGATAAATATTATTACGCTTAGTGTTAATTTAATTTTTTGATACATGATAAAAATATTTTCTATTTGTGTCTCTAAAAATCAAACCTATAACCTAACGAAAGCTGATTATTTTTAAAGAATCTTCTTGATGTATATTCAACAAACATACTCCCATTTCCAATATTCAATTGTGTACCTGCAATAACGTTTACACCAAAGCTAAACTTATCTACTCTATTCAAACCTAATCCCAAACCAACATAGGGTTCAAAGTTTGAAAAATTATTGGTGAACAACGGATAGGTAACATTTGCATTTATACCATATGCTGTTTTTCCACCCACACCAAAATATAAATCAGGAGTAAATACGAAATCAGTATTTGAGAAACCGTAGTTTGCCTTTATTCCGAAAACTAATGCTGTAGCTTCTCCAAATGTAAAACCTAAGAAAGGAGATAAACCTTTGTAAATCACCCATGATGTAGCTACTCCTTGATTTTGTCTAACTACATTCTGACGAGTTCCATCAGGTGATACTATTATGTTATCTCTTCCCATTGGTGCTCCATAAGGGGTTTGATTTCCACCAGGAGATACAATGAATGTCTTATCAGAACCTGTTTGTTGTCTGTATGAATTGTCAATTTTTCGAGAGTTGTCTTCAATCTTTGTATTGATGCGTTGCAGCTCTTTTAATAACTCATCATTTGAATTATTTATTGACTCAGGAACATATACCTCCGGTGACTGTTGAGAAAATGTTTGTGATTGCGTGGAAGCTGGTTGTTGGCTATAAGTATTTACATTCCCTCCCAACACTATTTTTTCTAAACGATCCAAACGTTCCTCAGGGGTCTCTTCTTTCAGCTTTGGTGTTCCAACACCTTTTACAACCTGATCAACTAATGACTCTAATTCAGCTGGTGTCATTCTAATCATTGATTCACCACTAGATAAAGTAGACGTGGTAGCACCTATGCGTTGTTTGTCTGTAGAAGCAACTATTTCAGTTTCCAATCGCTGCTTTTCAGTGATTATTCTTGATGCCTTTTCACTATCGTTTGCTTCATAAGCTTCATCTAATTCTCGCTTTAGTTCATTTATACGTTGCTGATACATCATAGTTTTATCATCTACATTTTGCTGCACATAACTATCCAAAACTCTTTTTGAGTTAATTGACTTGCCTATATTAAACTTTAATCCAACGTTATACATTACATGTTTTTTTAAATCCTCAGGAGATTGTAAATCCTCTGGGTCTTCTCTATCGGTAGTAAGCATCAAATTTGCTCCTCCAAATATTTCAAAGTAACGAGCAATAGGAATAGATAAACCTACACCACCTTTTGCGAAATAACCAGAATTGGCAGCTAATAGTGGATTTCTACCCACATAACTATCATATACATTCATATATCCACCTCCAATACTAATGTATGGAACAACGCCACGTGCAACATTTAATTTTGCAATAAAATCGCCACCATAAATAGATAAATCATCCATATCAGTAGATATTTTCTCCTCTTTTATTGAACGATAGTAAAAACCGCGTAATCCCAGATAATCATTAAAATCTAGTCCTAAAGCCCCTCCTAACAAATAGGTATTTTTAAGGTTAGTGTCGTCATCAAAACTGATATATGCCCCTCCAGGCTCAACCACAAAACGTAGTCCATCATAATCATTTGAATAGTTTTCTCCAATAGCTCTTTCAAGAGCAGTGTAACTTTTAGGATTTCGACCACCCAAATAAAATTGCACACCCACATTAAAAGACCAGTTCATCATCCGATCATTAGTAATATTATTATCTATCCAATCATTGAATGGGTCTTCATCGGGATTGTTTACTCTTAAAATATTGCTAGGATCTAAATTGAAAGCATGCAATTTACCTTCTAAATTTAATGTGACTCTGTCACCAAGGTTAAACTTAGTTCCCAAACCTCCACTCACGTAAATTTGCTCTTCTTTCAAATCGTCAAATTTAAGTTTTTGCACACCAGTACCTAATGTTAGGTAAGGAGCAAGCCATCCACCTGTAGGTATATTTGCTTTAAACTCTCCACCCCAACGTGTAACATCTACAGTTCGAGAATTAAATTGATCAACAATATCTGCTGGAACATTTAAGTTATTCAATGTACTTTTTAGATCAATAGATTGTTCATAAATTCCCCTTAATTCAAGATGCTTTCCCAACCCAACTCCAACCATACCACCAACCATAAGTCCATCTTCAATAAATAACTGATTATCCCACCAGGTATGATTAGCCGTGGGAGTTAAGTTGAAACTTATGTCATTCACTTGAGCATTTATTTGCAAAGTAGGGAGATATATAAGAATTAATAGTAATATTTTTTTCATAATTGTATTGTATTGTATTGTATTGTAAAGATTTAGAAAACACTTATTGGATTTAATTTAATGGATTTTACACTTAATTCTCCAATTCACACTAAAAACAATAAAAAAACAAAGTAGTTTTTCTATTTAACTTAAAGATTTGCCAGTAATAAAAATTATAACATTTAGCTTGTTAAATCAGAAGATATTGACAGAAAATTACACTAAAATAACTCACACTTATTTATCTCTATCAAGTATCATGAGAGACAATCTTCTCATAAAAAGAATATTTGCTACCTTTGCATACTTAGTCTTGGCAAGAAATAGCAAATACTGTCATGCTATCCTTTTTGAAATAGTCATTTACATAATGTAAACTCTCTAATTTCAATAGCTCGAAATACTTATCTTTGATATTTTCTAATCAAAGACTTAAGTACCACGGTTTTGGCAGATATTATTTATCAAAATGGTAATAATTTTATAGAATAGAAATAACTTCAACTATGTATAAAAAAAGCTTTATCTCTTTTTTATTTTTACTAATCATTCATGCAATTTTTGGGCAGTCATTCAAACGAATTATATCTCTGGCGCCTTCGTTGACTCAAAGTCTTTATTACTTAGGTGCCCAAGATAAATTAGTTGGCCGAACTAGTTATTGTGTGGCTGCCGAAAATGATAATAAACCTATAGTTGCTTCTGCAGTCAGGTTAAATATAGAAAAAGCCATAGCTTTGAAGCCCGATCTCGTTCTGGTCTTAGGCCTTACAGATGCCCAAGATATAGAGACACTTCGTAAGTTTGGTATAAAGGTTGAAGTGTTTGATTCTCCAAGGTCTTTCAAAGAGATTTGCGACCAATTTATTCATTTAGGTGAAGTGGTTGGAAAAGCAAGTGAAGCAAAACAAATTGTTGCTGAAAGCATAAACAAAATTGAGGAAATACAAAAACAAAGACGAGATGACAAATCACCCAAAATATTTTTTCAAGTTGGAAGTAACCCATTGTTTACAGTGACACCTAACACCTTCATGGATGATTATATAACACTGATAGGTGGAGAAAATATTTCTTCAGAACTCACTAAAGGAATTATAGGCAGAGAGTTTGTAGTAGCCAAAAACCCCGATTATATTTTTATTTGCACAATGGGTCTTGCAGGTGAACAAGAAACAAAAGTATGGAAAAGTTATACCAGCATTAACGCTGTAAAGAATAATAATTTATATACAATTGAAGCAGACCTTGCTTGTCAACCTACTCCAATTACTTTTGTTGAAACAATGAAGCTTATGAATAAATTCATGAGTGAATAAATCTCCTAATAAAAATAAAATAGATTACAAACAAGAAATAGTTAAGACACAGACCAAATAATGCAAGGAAAAGGACTTATACATATATATACTGGAACTGGAAAAGGTAAAACTACTGCTGCTGTCGGACTTGCAGCCAGAGCGTTAGGTAGTAATCTCTCGGTTTGCTACTGTTCATTTCATAAAGATCCAGTAAAATATGGATACTCAGAGATGGATAGTTTAAAGAAGTTAGGGGCACGAGTCATTAACTTTGCTACGTATCATCCACATATGGATATGAATGTAACTAATGAAACAATTGCTGCGATTGTGCAGGAGGTGAATCAGGCATTGGATACCCTTACTATTCTACTCTCAAATGAAAAGTTTGATTTACTTATTTTAGATGAGATATTTATTTCGATTCGTGATAATTATTTGAACGAAGATAGATTAATCGAATTTATAAAGAACAAACCTATACAAACCGAATTGGTGCTAACGGGAAGAGGTGCAACGGAAAAAACTTTGGCAATGGCTCATTATATTACGAACATGGAGTGTGTAAAACATCCATATTATGACAATATACCTTCTCGCAAAGGAATTGAATATTAAATACAGAAAATGAAAAGTAATCAGTTGCGTTGGGGTCTTTATTTGGGAGCTTTAATTGTTATTGTGATAGCAGCCATTGTGCTATCTCTTAGCATTGGTGAAATTACAATACCATTTAAGCAACTACCCACCATTTTTTCTCAAAAAGACAGCATGGAGTATGGTGTACTTTTTTACATACGAATTCCACGCACCTTGCTGGGATTTGCTGTGGGCGGAAGCCTTAGTTTAGCAGGAGCAATACTGCAAGGTATCTATCGAAACCCATTAGTGGAACCTTATACTTTGGGGATATCAGGAGGGGCATCACTGGGTGTTACGTTTGTATTGGTTGCGGGACTAAACGTTGCAC
>JAQVZQ010000076.1 GCA_028708095.1 Dysgonamonadaceae bacterium | reverse complement strand
CTTAATTTACGAAAAATAAAACACAATGTATTGAATGCTAAGCTTCATCAACGTGAAGCAGATATTGTAGCTAGTGCAGGCCAAGCTGGTATAGTAACTATTGCTACCAATATGGCAGGACGTGGAACGGATATTAAGCTATCAGCCGAAGTTATAAAAGCTGGTGGTTTGGCCATTGTTGGTACAGAGCGTCACGAATCTCGACGAGTAGACAGACAGTTGCGTGGACGTGCTGGTAGGCAAGGAGACCCTGGTTCTTCTATATTCTATGTTTCGTTAGAAGATGATTTGATGAGATTATTTGCTACTGAAAGAATTGCCGGACTCATGGATAAGATGGGGTTCAAAGAAGGTGATGTTTTGGAACATAATATGTTAAGCAAGTCTGTAGAAAGAGCACAAAAAAAAGTTGAAGAAAACAACTTTGGTATTCGTAAGAGGTTGCTTGAGTATGATGATGTGATGAACTCCCAACGTGAAGTGGTTTACAAACGCAGACGAAATGCTTTGATGGGCGAACGCATCGGAATTGATGTAGTGAATATGATCTATGATACCGCAGTAGGTATTACGGAGCAATTCCAACATAGCTTTGAGGATTTGAAATTGGAGCTCTTGAGAGTAATGGCAATTGATCTTCCATATTCTGAAGAAGAATTCAAGGAAATTAAGTCAGACGAACAAGGTCAAAAAGTATTTGAAGCTGCAATGAAGGCTTTTAAACGTAAGTCTGATAAATTGGCCGAAGTTGCTCAACCTGTAATAAAACAAGTTTATGAAAATCAAGGTGCAATGTATGAGAATATATTAATACCAGTTACTGACGGTAAGAAAGTATATAATATTTCTTGTAACCTGAAGGAGGCATATGAAAGTGATTCGAAGGCTTTAGTAAAAGCATTTGAAAAATCTATCCTTCTTCACACCATTGATGAGAATTGGAAAGAGCATTTACGAGAAATGGATGATTTGCGTCAGTCTGTTCAAAATGCAAGCTACGAGCAAAAAGATCCACTTTTGATTTATAAGCTTGAATCATTCAACTTGTTTAAAGTAATGGTAGAGGATGTAAACTCAAAATCAGTATCCGTTTTGATGCGAGGTCAAATTCCTATTCGAGAACCAGAGCAAGTGCAAAGAGCTGCCCCAGAACAAAAAACCGACTTTAGCAAATATCGTACAGAAAAAGAAGAGTCATCAGGCAAGACAAACGGAGCTCCTGGGTCAAATGATACGCGAGAACGTAAAATGGAGCCGATAAGAGTTGAGAAAAAAGTAGGACGAAACGATCCTTGCCCATGTGGAAGTGGTAAAAAGTTTAAAAACTGTCATGGGAGATAGATAAATTATTAAAATGATTTACAAGAAAAGGAGTAGTTCTATAATTACTTCTTTTTTGTGTTTATGCATCAAGTTAAATTGTGGATTTGAAACTTCTTGATAGTTTTCACATCTTCATTTTTTCCCGTTATAAAAGAAAGGAATTTATCTTTAATATCTTTGTTAAATTCAAACAAAAGCAGTACCTTAGTAGAGTGTTTAGAAGACAAAACAATCTTAGTATAATTAACTTAATATCAAATTGATAGCTGTTTTTCAATAAAGCAAAAACAACGGAAATATAACATGTAAATATATGGTTGAAAAAGAAGATAGAATCATAAAGATAAATATTGAGGATGAAATGAAATCTGCGTACATCGATTATTCGATGTCGGTGATTGTTTCACGTGCATTACCTGATGTTCGAGATGGATTTAAACCAGTTCATAGACGAATTCTTTTCGGTATGCACGAATTGAATAACGCATCGGACAAACCACATAAAAAATCTGCAAGAATAGTAGGTGAGGTTTTAGGTAAATATCACCCACATGGCGATTCATCGGTGTACCATGCTATGGTACGTTTGGCACAACATTGGAGCATGCGCTATATGCTTGTGGATGGGCAAGGTAACATGGGTAGTGTAGATGGCGATAGCCCTGCAGCTATGCGTTATACTGAAGCTCGATTGAATAAATTATCGGAGGAAATGCTTCGTGATATAGAGAAAGATACCGTAGATTTTCAACTTAATTTTGATGACACACTATCAGAACCTTCAGTTCTACCAACTCGTGTTCCCAATCTTTTGATGAATGGGGCTTCGGGTATTGCTGTTGGTATGGCTACTAATATGGCTCCCCACAATTTATCAGAAGTAATTGATGGGATAATCGCTTATATTGACAATCGAGATATCGATATAAATGGATTAATGGAGTACATAAAAGCACCAGACTTTCCTACTGGAGGTTACATTTATGGATATAAAGGAGTAGAAGAAGCATTCCATACTGGTAGAGGACGCATAGTTATGCGTGGTAGAGCAGAGATTGAAACAACAAAAAATCATGATCAAATAATCATATCTGAAATACCTTATTTGGTGAATAAAGCAGACTTGATTAAAAATATAGCCAACTTGGTTATTGAAAAAAGAATAGATGGAATATCCAATGTCAACGATGAGTCCGACCGAAATGGAATGCGAATTGTTGTTGATATTAAACGAGATGCTAATGCTAATGTTGTATTAAATAAGCTTTATAGATCTACTGCTTTACAATCCTCCTTCAGTATTAACAATATTGCATTAGTAAATGGTCGACCAAGAATGCTTAATCTGAAAGATCTAATTTCATATTTTGTTGAGCATCGTCATGATGTTGTTGTACGAAGAACAGAGTTTGAACTAAAAAAAGCTGAAGATAGAGCACATATTTTAGAAGGTCTAATCATTGCATCAGACAATATTGATGAAGTTATAGCTATTATACGCTCTTCTACAAATCCTCAGGAAGCAATTCAACGACTTATTGAAAGGTTTGAACTTTCAGATGTTCAAGCTCGTGCAATTGTTGAAATGCGCTTACGTCAACTTACAGGCTTAGAGCAAGATAAGTTGAGAGGTGAATTTGATGAGTTGCAAAAATTAATTGCACATTTAAACGAAATACTGAATAGTGAAGATTTGCGCATGCAAGTTATTAAAGAAGAACTCATTGAGGTGAAGAGTAAATTTGGTGATGAACGTCGATCTGAAATAATATTCTCTTCAGAAGAGTTGAATCCAGAAGATTTCTATTCAGACGATGAAATGATTATAACTATTTCTCATCTTGGTTATATAAAGCGTACACCTTTATCGGAGTTCCGTACTCAAAATAGAGGTGGAGTTGGAGCTCGTGGCTCTGAAACACGTGATGAAGACTTTGTTGAATTCATGTATCCCGCTACTATGCATAATTACATGTTGTTTTTCACTCGAAATGGAAAATGTTTCTGGTTACACGTATATGATTTACCTGAAGGTTCTAAAAACTCAAAAGGACGTGCAATTCAAAATCTATTGAATATTGATTCCGATGACACTGTTACAGCTTTTGTAAGAGTAAAAGAACTTGAAGATTTAGAATATTTAAACTCTCACTACTTAATCTTTAGTACAAAAAAAGGAATAGTGAAAAAAACTCTTTTAGAAGCTTACTCCAGACCAAGACAAAACGGTGTTATTGCAATAACACTGAGGGATGATGACGAAGTAATATCTGTTCGAATGACGAATGGTACAAAAGACATCATTTTAGCCAATAGAAATGGTAGAGCAATTCGCTTTAAAGAAACTAACGTTAGACCAATGGGGCGTACTGCTACAGGTGTAATTGGAATGCGACTTGATGGACCTGATGATGAGGTGATTGGTATGATCTCAATGGATGCAGCCTCCGAAGACACCATTCTTGTTGTGTCTGAAAAAGGTTATGGCAAGCGAACTAGATTAAATGATGATGATGGCGAACCTGTTTACAGAATTACAAATAGGGGAGGTAAAGGTGTTAAAACATTAAATATTACAGATAAGACTGGAAAGTTAGTATCTATAAAAAGTGTATCGGATGACAATGATTTAATGATTATTAATAAATCAGGAATAACTATACGTGTAAATATTTCCGATATTCGCACTATGGGGCGGGCCACACAAGGTGTTCGACTTATCAATTTGGAGAAACGAAACGATGAAATTGCATCAGTATGTAAGGTAAATTCTCAAGAAGATGACGAAAATGACATCGAAATTGATGATATAACCCTTGATAGTTCTATAGAATCTGATATTGATTCAGAAAATCACAATTCAACATCAGAATTTGAAAATGAATAGCAAGATTAATTAAACTATTTACATAAATAAAGTCAAACCAATTAAGAAGGAATTAAAAGACAACATAATTAATCTATTAATAAAAATTAAAATAAAATGAGAAAATTTTTTATCCTCAGTCTACTCACAACTTTATCTTTTTTAGCATGCGCTCAAAAAGGTGTTGTAAAAGACGCAAGTAGAGCTTTGAAAAGCAATGACTTAAAAGAAGCGAGAACTCTTATTAAACAAGCAACTGAACACGAAGCAACAGCTAATGACCCAGATACTTGGAAATTGGCTGGAGATATTGGTGATAAAGCATTTGAGAATGAAAGATCAAATGAAATGCTTGGGAAAAAATCGAATGAAGAGGTTATGTATAATGGTTTAATGGAATCTTATGATCCATACCTGAAAGCTGATTCATTAGCAGAACTTCCAGATTCTAAAGGAAGGGTTAGAAATAGAGTAAGAAAAGACATTTCATCTATTTTAAAAACTAACCATCCTTTTTATATTAATGCAGGAGTGTATTTCAATGAGAAAAACAAGTTTAAATTAGCTTCGAAATCTTTCGAAATTTACTGGGATATTCCTACATTAGAATTATTTGAAGGCAAAGGTGACTTCGTTATTGATAGTACATATCAAACAATCAAATACTATTCGATAATTACTGCAATTCAGGATAAAGATCACGAAAGAGCATTAAAATTAATAAAACGTGCTGTTGATGAGCCATTTATTGAAAACAGTGCTTATGAAGAAAGTGATTTATACGAATTAATGGCTAGTGAATACATTCAAAAAGGAGATTCTGCTAATTATTTACAGACATTAAAAGTTGGAGCCGATAAATTTCCCGAAAGTAAATACTTTATTCCTAATTTAATTAATGAATATATACGTAGCGGTCAAAATGATAAAGCAATGGATTATTTAGATCAAGCCATTTTAAATGATCCAACAAATGCATGTGATTTGAATAGTGTTAAAGCAGCCTTATATGCAGAAAGGGGAGAATACGATAATGCTGAGAAAGAATACACAAAAGCATTAGCTCAAGACGATAACTGTGATCGAGCATTGGAAGGCCTTGCTGTTAATTATATACTTCAAGCACAAAATTTAAAAGACAAAACTGCACAAATATCTGATAGAAAAATTCAAGCTGAAAATGATAAAAAAACAGTTGAATTTTACCAGTTAGCATTACCACACCTAGAAAAATTTACTGATAATTTAAAAACACAAAAAGCTGAAGAATCAGTTATTAAAAGTGCGCTTATAAAACTTCAAAATGTATACTATAATCTAAGTAATTTAGGAGTTGACAAATCTAAGGAGCTTGATAAAGTTGAAGAAGAACTTGGAACTAATCAATAAATTATTTAGTTTAGTCAATTTTAAAAGAGTGATACAGCTTTTGTGTCACTCTTTTATTTTTGATACTAAAAGAGTTGAAGTATTATAATCAATCCAAAAAAGAATCATTGTTCTCTACATCCATATTCATATTAAACATAATATGCATTATGCGTTTTGTTTGTGTCAGCTTTTTTAAAAAAACTATCTAATAAAAAAGATATAAGTCGTATATTTGTAATGTTTTTATATAATTGAAAAATAACCAACACAAATGAATAATCAAAGATATCGACTTCGAGGGGTTTCCGCTTCAAAAGAAGATGTGCATAATGCAATTAAAAACATAGATAAAGGTTTATTTCCAAAAGCCTTTTGCAAAATAATTCCTGATATCTTAGGAGGCGACATAGATTATTGCAATATTATGCACGCTGACGGTGCAGGCACTAAATCATCTTTAGCATATATGTATTGGAAAGAAACTGGAGACCTTTCAGTTTGGAAAGGAATTGCTCAGGATGCACTTATTATGAACGTTGATGATTTATTATGTGTAGGTGCAACAAATAATATTTTACTTTCTTCTACAATCGGAAGAAATAAAAACTTGATTCCTAGTGAAGTCATTTCTACAATTATAAATGGCACAAATGAATTGTGTCAAGAACTAACTGATCTGGGTGTTAGTGTTTATCCGACTGGTGGTGAAACTGCTGATGTTGGTGATTTAGTGAGAACAATCATTGTAGACAGTACAGTTGCTTGTCGAATGAAGCGTTCAGATGTAATCGATAATGCAAATATTCAAGTTGGAGATGTCATTGTTGGGTTATCCTCAAGTGGTCAAGCTTCTTATGAAAATCAATATAATGGTGGAATTGGAAGCAATGGTTTAACTTCTGCACGACACGATTTATTTGCATATTACTTGGCAGAAAAATATCCGGAAAGCTACGATTCTTCAATACCTCAAAACCTTGTTTATTCAGGTAAAATGAAATTAACGGAAATGATTGAAGAACTAGAAATTGACGCTGGAAAACTACTACTCTCCCCTACTCGCACCTATGCTCCTGTTATATCAATGATATTAAAAGAGTTAAGAGGAAGCATACATGGAATGATTCATTGTTCTGGAGGAGCACAAACAAAGATATTGCATTTTTTAAATGATAATCTACAGGTTGTAAAAAACAATATGTTCCCCCTCCCTCCCTTATTTAAATTAATTCAACAACAATCTCAAACAGATTGGTCAGAAATGTATAAAGTTTTTAACATGGGACATCGAATGGAAATATATTTACCTGAAGAACATGCTGAAAGAATAATTGAGATTTCAAAATCACTTAATATTGATGCTCAAATTGTAGGATATGTAGAAGAGTCAACAACCAAAAGACTGACTATCGAAAGTGAATTTGGCAAATTCACCTATTAATTTACTTGTAAAACATTTATGAAAGAAAATTCATTACTAAATAAACTAGAACACTTAGTTGCTCGATTTGAAGAGGTTGGTACACTTATTTCGGACCCAGATGTAATCTCGGATATGAAGCGTTATATCAAATTAAATAAAGAATATAGTGAGCTACAAAAGATTGTAGATGCTCGTAATGAGTATAAAAAAGCATACGACTCAATTGAAGAAGCAAAAAATATATTAGAAAACGAATCAGACAGTGAGTTGAAGTTGATGGCAAATGAGGAGTTAACTGAAAACAATAATAAATTACCAAGCTTAGAAGAGAAAATTAAATTCCTTCTTATTCCTACCGACCCTGAAGATGATAAAAACGTAATAATGGAGATCAGAGGAGGTACTGGAGGTGATGAAGCAGCTATTTTTGCAGGTGATTTATACAAAATGTACACCCGGTTTTGCGAAGAAAAAGGATGGTCAACCGAAATAACTAGCTTTAATGAAGGAACAGCTGGTGGATTTAAGGAAATTGTTTTCACTGTATCCGGAAATGGAGTCTATGGTATATTAAAGTACGAATCAGGTGTTCATCGTGTTCAACGCGTACCAGCAACAGAAACTCAAGGCCGTGTTCACACTTCTGCTGCAACAGTTGCTGTTTTACCCGAAGCAGAAGAGTTTGATGTAGAGATTAATCCTGCGGATATAGAATTACAAACTTCTCGCTCAAGCGGTGCGGGAGGTCAGCATGTTAATAAAGTAGAGACAAAGGTTCAACTTACTCATAAGCCTTCGGGAATTGTGGTTATTTGTCAAGCAGGTCGCTCACAAGTTGCTAATAGAGAAATGGCTATGCAGATTCTTCGGTCTCGAATATACGATATAGAGCTCAATAAAATACAAGGAGATATTGCATCTCGTAGAAAAACATTGGTGTCAACTGGAGATAGATCAGCAAAAATTAGAACATACAATTACCCACAAGGTAGAATAACAGATCATAGAATTAATTATACTAACTATAATTTATCTGGATTTATGAATGGTGACATCGAAGATGTAATCAATCAGTTAATTATAACTGAAAATGCTGAGAAAATGAAGGAAGCAAACCTTTAATACAAAAACCACAAACATGACTAAACAAGAATTGTATAATCAAATAATAAAGAAACAATCATTTCTATGTGTTGGTTTAGATACTGATATAAACAAAATTCCTGTACACCTATTAGATCTAGATGATCCAATATATGAATTCAATAAAGCCATAATTGATGAAACGGCTAAATACTGTGTTGCCTATAAACCCAATTTGGCATTTTATGAAGCTCTAGGATTGGATGGATGGTTGTCATTTGAAAAAACTGTAGCATATATAAAACAACGTTATCCCGAAATGTTTTTAATTGCAGATGCTAAACGGGGAGATATTGGAAATACAAGTGAAATGTATGCTCAATCTTTTTTCGATAAATTAAAAATGGATGCCGTTACTGTTGCTCCATACATGGGGCATGACAGTGTACAACCTTTCTTAATCAATAAAAATAAATGGGTAATTTTATTAGCACTAACTTCCAATAAAGGATCTCAAGACTTTCAACTTACAGAAGATTTAAATGGAGAGGCTCTTTTTGAGAAAGTTTTAAAGACCTCTAAAAAATGGGCCTCAGATGAACAAATGATGTATGTAGTGGGTGCTACACAAGAAAAACTAATGAGCCGTGTGCGTGAAATTGTTCCCAATCATTTTTTATTAGTTCCTGGCATTGGTGCACAAGGTGGTAGTTTGGAGGAAGTTTGTAAGGCAGGTATGAATAGCACATGCGGTTTATTAGTTAACTCTTCACGAGCTATTATTTATGCAAATAACAGTGATAATTTTGCTTCAATAGCTTCAGAGGAAGCACATAAAGTGCAAAAAGAAATGGCCGAAATGCTTAAGAAGTATTTATAAAAGAAACTCACCATGCCTAAAAAGAGGAAAATCATAAATGATCCTGTTTTCGGATTCATAACTATTCCCAATGATTTTATTTACGATTTAATCCAACATCCTTTTCTTCAACGATTAAATCGTATTCGACAGCTAGGATTAGCTGCTTTTGTATATCCTGGTGCACAACACACTCGTTTTCATCATTCTATTGGAGCAATGTTTCTCATGAATGAAGCACTTAATCAACTTAAACAAAAAGGGAATATAATAACCGAAGAAGAATATGTGGGAGCCCTCTCCTGCATACTTCTCCATGATATAGGACATGGTCCATTTTCACATGTTTTAGAACACACATTAGTTACCAAGGTGAAACACGAAACAATCTCACTGTTATTAATGGAGCAGTTGAATAAAGAATGGGACAATAAACTTGAAGTTTGTCTCTCAATATTTAAAGATGAATATCCTAAACATTTTTTTCACCAATTGGTTAGTGGACAATTGGACGTTGACAGGCTAGATTATTTGCGTCGTGATAGCTTTTTTACTGGTGTAACTGAAGGAAATATTGGTTCAGCTCGAATCATTAAAATGTTGGATGTTAGAAAAGATAAGCTTGTAATTGAGTCGAAAGGAATTAATTCCATCGAAAACTTTTTGATGTCACGTAGACTGATGTATTGGCAGGTTTATTTACACAAAACGGCTGTAGCTGCAGAAAAAACCATGATTAACACATTGATGAGAGCAAAAGAGTTGTCACAGAACGGTGTAACTTTATTTGCATCGCCTTCCCTTAGCTATTTTCTTGAAAATGATGTTGATGAAAAATATTTTACAAAAAACAGTGAAACCTTAAACTTCTTTTTGAACCTCGATGATAATGATATTTGGACATCTTTAAAAGTGTGGAGTACTCACAATGATATAGTTCTTTCCACGTTAAGCAATTGTCTCATAAATAGAACATTATTTAAAATAGATATTACTCATCACCCACATAATTCTGAAAAGATTCAATTGTACATAAATAAACTAATGCTCCATTTTAATATTTCAGAACACGAAGCACGTTATTTTATCTCTTCAGATATAATCACTACAGATATGTATAATGAAAAAGATGATAGTATAGACATCTTATATCGCGATGGAAGTATAAAAGATATTTCAGAAGCTTCTGATATGCTTAATATTCAACTTCTATCTAAAAAAGTGGAAAAACACTATTTTGCTTATTACAAAATTGATTAAACATCTCTTGTAAGATAGCGACATCATCCTTAAAAGGAATAACTAATTTTCTTCCTTAGCTGTGGGAACAACAAATCTAACTACTATAGCACCAATTATTCCTGCAGAAAAAACAATTATTTGCGCAAAGAGTACATTTTTCAATATTAGAAAAGTGGATATTAACACCATGGTTAACATCAGGGCTATAATTCGATACTTTCCTTTTAGAGTAACACCTTTTTGACGTTGATAGTTTTTAATTCGAGGACCCAAGAACTTATTATCTAACAGCCAATTATAAAGTTTCTCTGAACTTTTAGCATATAATGCAGCCGATAAAAGCACAAAGGGAGTGGTAGGTAATCCAGGCACAAACAACCCAATTACTCCTAAAGCCAAAGAGACTGTCCCTCCCAGCATGAAAAAAGCACGAACTATTCTATTTTTTTTCAATTGCAATCGCACATCTTTTTCAGATATAGTTATCTCAGCACATTGAAGTGTGTACGATTTCTTTCTTTCTTTATTATATTCCATTAAATAAAAATTTCAGCACTCATCTTTTAAATATGACACATATATTTAACAACCTAAAAAAGACGAATGAGCGATAAAGATAATGACTTATTTTCATAAAATGAAAATAGTTAGAAAGGTTTCATTTCAATAAGTATAAATGACATATAAATTATCCTATTTAAAAAAGTGCTATTTACAAATCCTTTTTAAGTGATATGTTGTGCTTTTTACAATATGTGAGTATTCAGCACTTCTTCATTATATAAGCTATCTTTGTTTGATTTAAATCTTAACTTTAACTTGAAAACTGATTGAAATTCCTTTTGTGGTATAAAAGAGACGTTGAATTTTATATAAGAAGCCAACTTCATCCTAAAAGAAAAAGTTGATTTTAGCAGAGATATTATGCTGCTCATTTATATTTACAGAAGTTGCTTAATAATTTATCATCAGTATATCTATTGATTAGAAGTCATTTATACGGTTAACGTGCATCATTTTAATCATTAAATTATAAATGATTATCTTTGTAGTATATAATTAAATTTTTGTGTAAATAATTTTGTTAAAAAAAAGCTTATGAAGAAGGAAAGTATAAATTTATTGTTTGTCTGTCTTGGGAATATTTGTCGCTCACCAGCCGCTGAAGGTATCTTGAAAAAGATGATCAAGGATGAAGGGTTGGAAGATAAAATTTTTGTTGATTCAGCTGGAACATCTAATTGGAATGAGGGTAAATCACCTGATGAGCGTATGCGTACTCATGGTTCGAAGCGTGGATATGATTTTATTGGTGAAGCTAGAACGATCAGATCTTCAGATTTTGATAATTTTGATTATATACTTGTGATGGACAATAATAATTATAACAATGTCAAGAAGCTAGCGAAATCAGAAGATGATGTATCAAAAATACATAAGATGACAGATTTCTCTACAAATAAAACAGCTGATCATGTACCAGACCCCTATTATGGTGGAGATGATGGTTTTGAATTGGTTATGGATTTATTAGAGGATGCATGTGCTGGTCTTCTGAATGAAGTAAAGACAAAGCTGTAATTTATAAATATACTATAAAACAAAAAAGAAAAACATTATCGTTTTTCTTTTTTGTTTCTTATACATGAGTTTTAATTTTACCTATTATTACAAACCACTAAATTAAATATAATGAGCTGATTGACTCATTGTTACACACTCTTTCTATAGAGTTTGCAAACATATCTGCAACAGATATAATTTTCACCTTCTCGCTCTTTTGAGAATAAGGAATACTATCTGTAAATATTATTTCGGTTAGCATTGACTGATCAACTCGAGTTGATGCAGGGTCAGACATGACAGCATGACTTGCAACTGCTCTAACTGATTTGGCTCCGTGTTGTATCATCAACTTCGCCGCTTTTGTAATAGTACCTGCTGTGTCAACAATGTCATCAACCATCATAACGTCCATACCTTCTACATCACCAATTATTTGCATATCAGAAATAACGTTAGCTTTCTTTCTTAATTTGTAGCAAATGACCATTGGTGTTCCTAAAAATTTGGCGTATGCACTGGCACGTTTAGTTCCACCTACATCGGGTGTGGCAATTACAAGGTTTTTTAAATTTAAATTACGCATATATTCAACAAAAACGCTCGAAGCATACAAGTGATCAACTGGCACATCAAAAAAACCTTGAATTTGATCGGCATGCAAATCCATAGTAATCAAACGATCAATACCCGCTCTACCTAAAATATCTGCAATGAGTTTTGCTCCGATGCTTACTCGTGGTTTATCTTTTCTATCTTGTCTTGCCCATCCAAAATATGGAATTACTGCCACAATAGATTTGGCAGATGCTCGTTTTGCAGCATCAACCATCAGCAACAGTTCCTTTAAATTATCAGAATTAGGAAAGGTAGATTGAATTAGAAAAACTTGTGCACCTCTTATGGATTCTTCATAAGAAAT
>JAQVZQ010000408.1 GCA_028708095.1 Dysgonamonadaceae bacterium | reverse complement strand
AGGACTGGTAGGTTAGTAACAGCTATTGTATATGATCTCATGCATTCAATATAATCCGCTACAGCCTTTCTATCTCTATATAAGTCAAAATGCATATGTGCATCCATGGAAAAGGAAATCATTCTATGTCCTCCAAATATTCCATGATCTCGTTCATTCCCCTAATGTATAGCTGTGTGAATTGGTCGATATTTTCCGTAATAGCTCCAGATTTCTGAATAGTCATAAATGCATACTTAGGATTGAATTTCTCAATTCCCATTCTATATGAGTTTAAATTCATTTTTGCAGTTTCACCACTAACAAATCTATTATCTCGATAAGAACTTTCGTCATGAAAACCTGACTTTTTGATTGCTGCCTGTCTGATTACACACGGCAAGCAATAGCCACAATGCCTTGCCTGAGTTTCTTTTAACATTCTGCCGTTATCTGGATGTGAGCATGACATTGTGTTATCTAAGTTGTTTTGTAAAAAGTCTTGATTCATGCAATTTAATAACATCTCACCTTTTGTATGGAATTGATATGGATTCTTTAATGTTATAAAAATTCCTAAATTATTTAATAGTTTTTGAAAAAGCTTTAAATAATATGGATGCGTAGTTCTCGTACTGCTGGTGCCAAATCTTGAAAATGTGAGCGGAATATTCAATGATATCAAACCATTTTCGGGAATTAACAAATCTATCGGTTTTCCTAAAGAAGAGGCAACAGTAATAGCATGTGCAAAGAACATAAACGAGCGTGTTCTTGTTGTATCCTCCACTCCATTTACTACTTTTGCATAATATTGATGAAAATCCCGTGTTTCTATACCATATTTTTTAATGATTCTTTCTTTTAATATGTCTTGGTATTCTTTTGTTCCTTTTCCACCACCATAATGGCTAATGAATAGATTATTACCATGACTATTTTCCAAAAGATCAACCGCTCCTACAAAAGAATCCAAACCACCTGAAAACATACAAACTCGATCATAATTCTTTGCTATTTTTTTAGACTTTTCCATTCTTTCTTTATGGTTAATCTCTCTTGCTGTAAGTTCTCTCTTTCTAAAATGAAATGTCCAGTAATCACCACTTAAAAAACTAATCATTTTTTCGAGTAATCCACAATTTAACTCCCATTTTTCAAATTCCAATACGGGGATATATAGTTCCATCTTTCTGCTCCAGCCATCTATCGAATTACTACGCAATACTATTCGATCAGCTGCAAAGACTGCTAAAGAGATATATAGCAAATCAATAGATTCCAATCCATACCACTGCGGCATTTTATTTTTATTGTTCCAGAAGGTAAAGGAGAAACTACTGTCATTTGCAAAGTTTATCATAACATCTTGATTTTCCGGGATAAATTCATCGTCATTATCTGTTCTAAAATTTATAATCATAATGTACCCTCCAATACTTCAAGGCATTTACCATAAAGTTCTGTAATGGATGCGCGAACATCCTGATTTATAATATCCCCTTTTTTCCCAAACTCAACTCTCACAGTACTAAATATATACCCTTTGAATTCTTGTTCCAGAGATTGAGTTTGCTTAGAATCATCTATATATTTTTCAAATCTACTTCCCAAATCTTTCATCATCAATGCCCATATATATGCTCCAACATATTCGTATAGAGCCTCATTCATTAAATTGAGTGGCATCTTATCTAAGCATTCTAAATCCATCTTATTATTCTCAACATAATCATATACTTTTGACAACGCTTCTTCTGCAGCTTCTTTTGCAACAATATCTTCTTTTGTATTAGAAGCCGGAGCAAGTACATTTATTAACTGAGAAAATATATCTTCTACACTTCTGCCTGAGAATTCTATTCCCAGATTTCTAAATGTTGTAGCAAATCCATCGGTGCGGATACCATTGAAGAATGTCCCTAATCCACTACCCGTACGAATGCCAGAAGTTGATTGAGCTGCCATCCTATGGGAACCACCAGATGCCTTAATATACTGTTTTGCAATATGGCTTGCGGAACCCCTATGACCGCCACTATTAATAAACTTTGACATATCCGATTTTACAGTCTTCCATTTCACTGGAGCATTTTGAATAATATCACTTTTCTGTTCTCCATCGTAGTCATCTGGCAACAATGGATTTCTATCATTTTTACCATGATATATACTTGAAGTTCCCATACACTTCCCCCCTTATTTTAATTCTTTAAACACAGCCTTTAACCTGTCGTTGTCTATAATCCAAGCATCTGCAATCTCTTTCATTTCTAAAACTTTATGGGACTTTTGGGCAAAAGCAACAAGCATTGGTGCAAATCCCATCGTAATCTGACTTCCTTTAAGCGATTTAAGATGTGCAAATGTTTCTGCATACAAGCTTTCTCTTGAACCTCCCCAAGCAATAAAGGCATCAAATTTAACTTTATCTATACTGGTGTCTGCAATTATAGAATTAAATACTGCTTCCAAAATTTTCGCCGCCTCACTGTCACCAATCGTATTGGCTTTACTAATAGCATTCTTCAATTGTAAGTCAGACTTAGAAATTAACTTATCAAAGATATCTTGTGCTGTCGGAGACAATTTTGAACTCATATATTTTACTTTTTCATCAAGTGATGTTCTGGTAAAATAAAAATATAATGTTAAATCTTCATTGGCTAATTTAGGTTCTATTTTACACCAGTTTTGTACCCAAACATCATCCTTCCAAATTTTAAGAGCTTCTAACTCTTCTGACTTTTCTTCTTCAAATATAGATAACTCTTTAGATAGAATGCCAGCAGCGGACAATTCAGCAATAGACTTAAATAAGCTTGGCTTTATGTATTCTAACATCATGATTTTTGCCAACACTTTACGATCCAGGGTTTTGTGCTTATATTTAGCCATCTTAATACGCATATCGAGGGAATTCAAAAATCTTTTGCATTGTCGTGGGTTTCCACTTAATCCCTTGGACAATACACTCGCAAGCTGTTTTGCAACAATCATACCTTCTGTAGCTTTTAATTTTAATTCCTCTTCTTCAACAACTCCATCAATAACTTTTTTTAGAGAAAACT
>JAQVZQ010000407.1 GCA_028708095.1 Dysgonamonadaceae bacterium | reverse complement strand
GAGAATACTTTTGTCCAAAAATTTTCACTTCACACAATTCTGTATTTCCGCTGGGTGTCTTGCCAAGAGATATGATGTCCCCCTCTTCAAAATTGTTGCCAAAAATATTTTTGTAATATTCAACAACTTTTGAAATGTTACCACTATCAGCACTAAACCAAAGACTGGGAATAATTTTGTAATTCATATTCTTTATTTTATGGGTTAATAAATTTTGAAAACTCCTTTTTCGTTTTGCAGATTATTGGTGGGTACTCATTACTGACATGTTCTAAAGATTGCATCCATTTGTCGGTTGTGTTTTATGACCTGTTGAGCGGAATTATATTCAGAGTACTTGGAACTGCTTTGTTCCTGACGGCAAAATATTTGCTGCTCAGCCGGGCAGTATTAAAATTTATTTTCAATGAATTAGCAACAATTGTAATAGAGTAAAACTTTTTTTGTTCTTTTTGAAAATGCAATTTTTCGATTATCTTCTTCACCTATTGAATAGTAAAACCCAATAGCAGTTCTATCTTCTTTAATATCAAACCATATGGTTTTGTCACTATAATCACTATCCAATTTTTCCTCTTCTTTTATAGCTGGAAAGAAAAAATTCTTTTCATTGAAAAATTCTATTAATCTTTTTAGAATAAATTGTTCTTGATCTTTCTTAGATGCTTCAATTCCTTTAGGAAGATCATAATTTATTAATTCTATTGAAGGGAAGTTAACAGAGTAAATTTCTGTTCCATCGAATGATATAATATTGAAAGTAACATTGGACTTCAAAATTTCCGAACCAATAACAGACAATTTGAAAGTATCATTGAGGCTAAAATTTGAAAATTCATGATTGATTTTCACTTCAAACAAGACTTTATTTGAGGCATTAACCTCTTTTTGAATGCATAAAATAAGAAATACAATAAAAATACTGATTGGCAAATTTGCTTTACAACTTTTCAAGTTCATTCTTTTTCAATTTTAATATTGTCCATAACACCCCGCCGACAGCCACAGTGCAGATTTTAGAAGTTTTTATCTTTCTTTTTCATTTGTATAAATTTTATTATCTTGTTTAATTTCAATAATATAATAAAAAGACAAGTTTAAGAGAATAAATTTTCATTTCCGTACTCCATCCTGATTTTGTCAGGAATTGGTAACATCGGTTGGTGCTTAAACTTGAGTGCTCTCTTTTTCAGAGAACTTAGTCAATTTCATGTACGAGATACTATAAAAGTTACTCAGTAAAAAAACGACCTTTTGTTGCTTCTTGCAATGATTCTATTATTGTACTTTCTATTCCCAATTCTTTAAGCTTATTCAAATAATTTCGAATTTGTTTATTCATTCTTTTGGGATTGTTATGTAAAGTTGGTTCTTGATATGCCTGTTTGTCTTTAATAACATGGTAAGATGCAACAATAATTTTATGCCCTACGGCAACAAGTGCTTTTTTCTTACCACGCCTTCCAACAAGGCTTTCATATTTTCGCTTTAAAAAGCCATCTTTTTTTCTGGTTGCTCCCCAGCCACATTCTACTAATGTGCTTTGTAAATATTTGTTTCCATAGATTGTTCTTGCTGTTTTTTTTTACCTCCGGTTTCATTATTGCCTGGACTCATTCCCGCCCAACTGCTTAAATGATTCTCATTGGGAAACTTACTCATATCTACTCCAATTTCACTAATAATACTGATTGCACTATCTTTTCCAACGCCTGGTATTGTTTGTAGCAAATCTATTTCTACCTGATAGGCTTTGGTTGCTTCGTCTATTTCTGTTTCAATACGGGCTATTAAGCGTTCTTTATCAGCAATACTATCTTTGTGCAACTGAAGCATAAAACGGTGATGTTTGGTTATTCTTCCTTCAAGTGCCTTCCTGAATTCTGCTTTGCTTACTTTCATTTTGCCATGATAAAACTTTAATAACACCTCTACATCGGTTTGCCCTTCGATCAAACTATTGATAATTTTTGTACCAACAGCTCCATCCACATTGCTTAAAACACTCGAAAGTTTTATGTTAGCATCTTCCAGTATCTTAATAATTCTGTTCTTTTCGCTTGCTGCCTGGGCTACTACTTTTTTCTTGTAACGAACTAAATCCCGAAGCTCCCTGATGTCGCAGGGTGGTATAAAACTACCTTTTAGCAATCCACTTAATAATAGTTTACTCAACCATGCACTATCTTTTTTGTCTGTCTTATGACCAGGAACATTCTTAACATGGCGAGCATTGACTAATATTATTTCAAAATCCTCTTCCAAAACATTAAAAACTGGTTTCCAGTAAACGCCTGTACTTTCCATACATACATGTGTAACTTCTTCTGTTTTGCACCAATCTCTCAAACTTTTCAAAGAACTTGTGTAAGCGTCAAATTCACGAGTTTCATACTCATAATTGCTCTTACGTATGGTGGCTACGATGATGTCTCTGTGTACATCAATACCACAGCCAACTTTTACAACCTGAACGAATGTAATCTCTTGTTTCTTCATCGTATATTATCTTTACGGTTCTACAACGTAAAGTTAATAGTTTTTTATTCATCCTCGGTTGGTGTGCCATTTATCGCTCATGGTTATTTCATGTGTTATTAATTTTTTAATTTATTGGTCAAATAATCTGCATTCATAAAATATCATTTTCGATTTGTACGAGCATTATTCTTATGGATATTTCATAAAATATTATTTTGTTTTTCACTGTCTTTATTGAAATTCTGTTTCAGATAATTCTTTTGTTATTTTTTGTTTTGCGGAAATACAATTTCTGCTATGTTCTGAGCGGAATTACAAATTCTGCTCAGCCGGGCATTGCATGATAGTTTCCTGTCAAACCACGATGTAGTTTGAGCGGGCTACAAACCTTGATATTTGCTACATTACCAGCTATTACTTATACAAAATGTTAGCAGTAGACTTTTATTCTTTGTTAAACAAATATTTATATAACTTGTTCAGTCTCACATCACTTAAGTCTTTTAAAGATTCAATTGTTGTCTTAAGATTTAGTTTTTTAAAAGCAAAATCATATAAAGCTTGTTTTGTCATATTGTTGTTTCTT
>JAQVZQ010000075.1 GCA_028708095.1 Dysgonamonadaceae bacterium | reverse complement strand
GTGTTGGCCTATTCTTATCAAAGACTTGCTAGGCAAGGTTTGCTTGCAAAAAACAATTAAATGCTATTACGCATATAAAATATTAAATGCATTATGGAACATCATCACGAAAACGATCCCAAATATGTAGGTCTTAATGTCAACAAGGGCGTTGAAAGACCTCCCACAATAAATCCATATTTAAAATCGAAACATAAGCGTCGGAAGTATTCGGTTGATGAGTATGTTGAGCATATTTTGAAAGGAGATATTACGGTATTAAGCCAAGCTGTTACATTGGTAGAGAGTTCGCGATCTGATCACCAGAAAACTGCCCAAGCCATCATCGAAAAATGTTTGCCTCATGCTGGCAATTCAATTCGTGTGGGCATAACGGGTGTGCCTGGTGCTGGAAAAAGTACTTCGATTGATTCGTTTGGGGTGCATTTAACTAAACAGGGCAAAAAATTGGCTGTCTTGGCCATTGATCCATCCAGCGAACGTACGAAAGGTAGTATTTTGGGTGATAAAACTCGTATGGAACGATTGGCTGTACAAGATAGTGCGTTCATTCGTCCTTCGCCAACGGCAGGGTCATTGGGTGGTGTGGCTCGCAAAACCCGCGAGAGTATTGTGTTGTGTGAAGCAGCTGGCTTTGATTATATATTTGTAGAGACTGTGGGGGTTGGACAATCTGAAACTGCGGTGCACTCGATGGTCGATTTCTTTTTGCTGATACAATTGGCTGGAACGGGTGACGAATTGCAAGGCATCAAACGTGGCATCATGGAAATGGCCGACGGTATAGTTATTAATAAAGCCGATGGCGATAATATTGGTAAAGCCAACATTGCCCAAAACCATTTTAAGAATGCATTGCACTTGTTTCCATTGGCAGAGTCGGGTTGGAGTCCTGAGGTGTTGACATATTCGGGCTACTATGATTTGCGCATTGTTGAAATTTGGGAGATGATTGACCGATACGTGGCGTTTGTGAAAGAGAATGGATATTTTGATGTGAAGCGCAATAAACAATCAAGCTACTGGATGTATGAAACCATCAATGAGCGTTTGCGCAACGATTTTTATAGCAACGAAACCATCGAAAGATTGATGCCAACTCTCGAACGTGAAGTGCTGGGAAGCAAAAAAAGTTCATTTATTGCCGCTACTGAGGCATTGGATGCCTATTATGATAATCAAGAGCAATAATATTTCTGAGAAAACAGATGAATTAGCGAGCTTATTAGTGTAATTTGTGGAAAATCATTTTTTAAATGTTTCAAAATACCTTTGCAGCGATGAAAAGCACCCTTGAAATTTTTCAAGACTACTTCGCAACGCTGCAGAGTACTCTTGAAACTTTTCAAGACCCCTTTTCAACGTTGCAAAGCACTCTTGCACATTTTCATAACCCCTTTTCAGTGCTGCAGACCCCTCTTGAAACTTTTCAAGACTACTTTTCAGTGCTGCAGAGCATATGTATAGCTGGTTTGGTCTCTTTTGGTATCGATTATTAGATAAATTTAGGTGCGCAATATTCCACAATCATCTAACTTCACTAAAAAGGTAGTTTCTTTTCATATTTCAAAAAGCAAATATGAATTGTAATCTTTTAGTGTTAAATTTGCATTCTCAATAATATTATTGTTATAGAATTTATTAATAATCATGCGAAGAAAAAAGAAATCGGCCATCTGGGGCAACATATATTTGGTGTTGCTGATGCGATTGTTGTTGGTGTTTGCGATTTACACCATCACACGATTGCTGTTTTATCTATTAAATCAGTCGCTTTTTGCAGATATGAGCACAGGCTATTTGCTAAGTCTTATGTGGCATGGCCTCCGCTTTGATGCCACAGCCATTGCCTACACCAATTCGCTGGTTATACTCATGCACATTATTCCCTTTAGGTTTAGATACAACCGTGCATATCAAAAAGTGCTGGGCATCATCTTTTATGTTGTCAACACAATTGGCATTATCCTCAATATGGTAGATACTGTTTACTATCGTTTCACTATGAAGCGCACCACAACGGGTGTTTTTCAAGAATTTGAGCATGAGAATCCAACAAGCTTTATCCGTTTCATTTGGGAATATTGGTACATAACCCTTATTGTGATAGGGCTGGTGTTTCTGATGGTTTGGCTATACAAAAAGATAAGAGTTGATCAGTCTACAATGCGCCTTCGCAACTTCATTTACTATCCACTGGGACTTATTGCGATGGCTATTATTGGTTATCACACAGTGGGAGCCATGCGTGGAGGATTCAAACCTGGCACACGACCCATTACGCTGAGCAATGCGGCCGAGTTTATTCGCAAACCAGAGCATCGTGCAATTGTTTTGAATACTCCTTTTTCAATTATTCGTACAATTGGTAAGACCCGACTTGAGCGGAAGAATTATTTCAGTAAAGATGAGCTCAATCAGCTATTTTATGCTAAACATGTACCAACCAATGATACAGTTCCACATTACAATCAATTAGCTGGGCGTAATGTTGTCATCATTATTTGGGAAAGTTTTCATAAAGAATGGGTGGGAGTTCTCAATAAAGATGTTGAGGGATATGCTGGCTACACTCCTTTCATTGATTCATTGTCCAATCATAGTTATATGTTTGCAAGAGGCTATGCCAACGGACGCAAGTCCATTGATGCGCTGCCCTCAATAATTGCGGGAATACCTTCGGGTGAAAATCCGTTTATATCTTCTCACTACTCTGGCAACAGAATTAACTCACTGGCATCTGTTTTGAAAAAGAAAGGCTATCAATCGGCATTCTTTCATGGTGCACCAAATGGATCGATGGGCTTTAGTGCCTTTATGAATCAAGCTGGGTTCGACCAATACTTTGGTATGACTGAATATGGCAACAAAAGTGATTTCGATGGGCATTGGGGTATCTGGGACGAACCCTATTTGCAACATATGGCATATGAGTTGAATAATTTTAAAGAGCCATTTTTGGCTTCGGTGTTTACCCTCACCTCTCACGACCCATATGTTGTGCCGCCAAAGTATAATGGTGTGTTTCCAAAGGGAGAAATGCCCATTCATGAGCCAGTTGGGTATTCCGACAACGCTTTGCGTAAGTTTTTCGAAACAGCTGCCAAAGAAGAATGGTACAACAATACGCTTTTTATTATCACTGCCGACCATGCAGTTAGTGGTGCGTTGCCACAATACAAAACTGCCGAGGGAGCATTCACCATTCCAGTATTGTTTTATGCTCCTGGTAGCGATTTAGTAGGATTTAATGACTCAACTGTGGTGCAACAAACAGATATATTCCCCACAACGCTCGCATTGTTGGGTGTAGATGAAAATATTGTATCGTTTGGCAATAATATGTTCGACCCCTATGCTCCACACTTTGCCTACAATTACTACAATGGCGCACACCAATTGATACAAGGTGAGTGGATGTTACAATTTATGAATGAGAGTACGATTGGTCTCTACAATGTAGTGGAAGATCGCTTAATGAAAAACAATCTTGTTGGGAAACACCCCGTGCTTCAGGCCGAAATGGAGCAACTGGTGAAAGCATTGATACAGCAATACAACAATCGGTTAATTGATAATGAACTTGCGCCCTAAAAAAGAAGAAGGATCGACACATTCGTGAATGGTCGATCCTTCTAAACGTAGTTTTTTTCAGTGTATACGTTTTTTTATTCGGTTTGATTAATTTTCGTCGTCGTCAGGCATAACCTCTTCCATATTATGGAATACGTTCTGAACGTCTTCATCCTCTTCAAACTTCTCCAACAGTTTCTCTATTTGAGCACGCTGTTCGTCATTCAATTTTTTGGTGTCGTGAGGTATTCTCTCAAATTCTGCCGAGTGAATCTCATATCCATTTTCTTCCAGATAGTGTTGTATTTCAAAGTATGATTTGAATTCACCATACAACACAACTTCACCGTCATCGTCTATTTCTATTTCGTCCACTCCGTAGTCAATCAACTCCAATTCTAGGTCTTCAGTTGAAAGTCCCTCTTTAGCTTCTATTTTGAATACACATTTGTGTTCAAACAAAAACTCCAAACTACCCGATGTGCCCAACGAACCACCCATTTTATTGAAATAGCTACGCACATTGGCAACAGTGCGCGTAGTATTATCCGTTGCAGTTTCCACCACAATGGCTATGCCATAGGGACCATAACCTTCGTATATCATTTCTTTATAATCGGAAGCGTCTTTATCGGTTGCCTTTTTGATGGCTCTTTCAACATTCTCTTTGGGCATGTTCTCCTTCTTAGATTGTTGAATAAGCACACGCAATCTGGGGTTTGTATCGGGTTCGGGACCGCCTTCTTTTACAGCAATAGTAATTTCTTTTCCTAATTTTGTGAACACACGGGCCATGTTGCCCCAACGTTTCATTTTTCTAGCCTTTCGATATTCAAATGCTCTTCCCATAATCAATTTTTATGAACCTGCATTGTGTGCGCACTCCCATTTAAAAGCATGCGTAGTGAAAAGAGGTTGTTATGTTTTTATATTTATATTTAGTGGCAGTCAGAAAACATTTAATTTTGAGTCTTTTCTTGCGAAGACTATATTTTATCTTAGTTGTGCTCCTAAGCGTTTCTCCAAGTTATTCTGAATTTTGCGCATGATATTGTCGATACGTTTATCGTCAAGCGTCTTTTCTTTGTCTTGCAATATGAAATTCACTGCATACGATTTCTTGCCTTCGGGCAAATGCCTTCCTTCATACACGTCAAATAGGGTAACTTCTTTCAGGAATTTATTTTCTGAGTGATAGGCTATTTTTTCTATCTCTCCAAATGTAATATTTTTATCGATAAGCAATGCCAAATCTCGTTTCACCGATGGAAACTTTGCAATTTCGCTAAATAGCACCACATTTTTTTCCGATTCTTTCATCAGAGCATCCCAGTTTAACTCTGCGAAATAAACCTCTAACTCAATATCGAAGCCTAGCAAGACCTTTTGGCTGAGCACACCCCATTTGATAAGTTGGTTTTGGCGTGTTCTTATGTTCATTCCCGATACAAACAGTTCGTCATCGAAGGGTTCGTGAAATAATTTATCGTCAGCTATTCCTAAGCGGAGCAAGATGTTTTCTATGTGACTTTTTAGTTCAAAAGCGGAGCTATCTATTTCGGTAGCACCCCAATTTTTTGAATGGCGCTTGCCACAAATCCAGATTCCTAAGTGAGTCTCTTCGTTGTATTGCGCAAGTGGATAGTGTGGATTGGCTTTATCTTTATTAAAGAAATAGCAATTACCAAATTCATAGAGATTCAAATCGCCATGTTTTCGGTTTATATTGTGAATGATATTCTCTAATCCCCCATAAAGCAATGTTTGACGCATCACGTTGAGGTCACCACTCAAAGGATTGAGTAAGTTAACATTGTTTTCAACTGGAAATACTGTTGATTCCGCATAATATGATTTCTCTGTAAGAGAGTTGTTCATAATTTCATTGAATCCGTGTGCAGTTAATTGTTCCGAAATAAGTGCTTGCAGTTGATGTTTGCGGTCGGTAGCTGTTTCGTATGATAAGTTTGACTTCAACGAATCGCCTATCTCAATATTGTTGTAGCCATATATACGCAGTATTTCTTCTATCACATCCACATCACGCAACACATCAACACGGTAGGTTGGTATGCTTAAATGTAGTGTCTCATCTGTCTCGCTATTAACAACAATGTCCAGACTTTCAAGAATGCTTTTGATTGTATCTTTTGGAATGGCTTTGCCAATAAGAGCGTTTACCTTCTTAAAGCTAAGTGCTACTTTTGGTTGAGGTATTTCATTTGGGTATATATCACGAATAGCACCTTCAATGGTTCCTCCAGCAATTTCTTGAATCATCATTGCGGCTCGCTTAAGCGCATAGAGTGTATTGTTAGGGTCTAAGCCTCTTTCAAATCTGAACGAAGAGTCTGTGTTGAGGGTATGTCTGCGTGCAGCCTTACGTATCCATGTTGGATTGAAGTAGGCAGATTCTAAAAAGACATCTTTGGTCTTTTCTGTTACTCCCGATTCAAGTCCTCCAAATACACCTGCAATACACATTCCTTCTTCAGCATTGCATATCATCAGGTCTTGCTCGTGTAGCTTTCTCTCTTGTTCGTCCAGTGTTATAAACTTAGTTTCGTGTGGCAAAGTGCGCACTACTACTTTGTTTCCTTTAATGTAGTTTACATCAAAGGCGTGTAACGGGTGTCCCAATTCGTGTAACACAAAATTGGTTATGTCCACAACATTATTGATAGGGCGTATACCAATTATCAGCAATTTGTCTTTCAGCCAATCGGGACTTTCTGCAACTTTAATGTTCCGTATAGTAAGACCCGAATAGCGTGGACAAGCTTCGTGGTTTTCTACCACAACATCTATGCCGCCCTCTTTTTGTTCTATTTTGAAGTCATCAACCGGTGGTTTTGTCAGTTTGTATGGTTTACCAGCTTGCTTCAAATAAGCAGCCAAGTCACGCGCCACACCAAAATGAGAAGTTGCATCTACCCGATTGGGTGTAATGTCCACTTCGAACACATAGTCACTTTTAATATTGTAGTATTCTTTGGCTGGCATTCCTATCGCAGTTTCGTTAGGCAATACAATGATTCCCTCGTGTGAAGTGCCAATTCCTATCTCAATTTCAGAGCAAATCATTCCTGCCGACTCTTCTCCCCTAATTTTCGAGCGTTTTATCTTTAGTTCATCATCACCCATGTATAAAGTTGTACCAACTGTAGCAACCACCACCTTTTGCCCTGCAGCAACATTGGGAGCACCACACACAATGTTTAGTGGTTCACCTTTGCCAATGTCTACGGTAGTAAGATGCAGGTGGTCTGAGTTGGGATGTGGCACGCAAGTGAGAACTTCGCCAATAACCAATCCCTCCAAACCGCCCTTCACGGTTTGAATCTCTTCTAATCCTTCAGTTTCTAATCCAATGGACGTAAGTGCAGCCGAAGTCTCTTCAGGAGAAAGATCGAAATCTAAATAATCTTTCAGCCAATTATATGAAATGTTCATTCTATGAATATATTTTATTGCTCGTGTGATTGCTCATGAAAAGAGCTTCCAAAAAAACTCCCCAAAATTACAAAAAAAATGAAGAGAAAGGAAATGTGAGCATGTAAAAGTTGAAATTGATGGGACGAATACCAGTAGTTTTCAATCTGTCTTTAAATAACGTTGCGCATTATTGTTAAACTACTATGAATTGTTTGTGTTTACAACAACACTGTCTTGATTATTTAATAATAAAGAAAAACGTCAAGATTATAAATCCTGACGCTTTTCAAATATTCGATTAAAGAATAATTAGTATCCCCTAATAGCTTTAATTCCTGGCAATTCTTTACCTTCCATAAATTCAAGCAATGCCCCGCCACCAGTTGATACGTACGATACTTTGTCGGCAAGACCAAATTTGTTAATACAAGCCACAGAGTCACCTCCGCCAATCAATGAAAAAGCTCCTTTATCGGTTGCCTCTGCAATAGCTTCAGCAACAGCACGTGATCCATGTTCAAAGTTGTCGAATTCAAAAACTCCAGTTGGGCCATTCCAAAGAATTGTCTTTGAATTTTTGATAACCTCCACAAATTTCTTTTCAGATTCAGGACCAATATCCAATCCTTCCCATCCGTCAGGTATTTCTCTTACTGGCGCATAAGCTGTTTTGGCATCGTTGCTAAAGCTGTCTGCAATTTTAGCATCTTGTCCCAATAAAAGGTTTACTCCATTCTCCTTTGCTTTTTCTACCAATTCTAATGCTAAGTCTAACTTGTCATCTTCTACAATAGAATTGCCAATTTTGCCACCAAATGCTTTTGCAAAAGTATAGGTCATACCTCCAGCAAGTATCAAATTGTCAACTTTGTCTAACAAGTTATTAATGATTTCAATTTTAGAAGAAACTTTCGATCCTCCCATTATGGCTGTGAATGGACGTTCGGTGTCTTTCAATACTTTTTCGACCGCATTAATTTCGTTTTGCATCAAGTAGCCGAATAATTTGTTGTTTGCATCAAAGTGTTCGGCAATCAAAGCCGTTGAAGCGTGTGCTCTGTGAGCTGTGCCAAAAGCATCGTTCACATACACATCAGCATATGAAGCAAGCTTTTCCGCAAAGTTTTTTTGCGACTCTTTAACCGCTTTCTTAGCTTTTGCAATTTCTTCTTCTGATGCATCTTCAGCAAGGTTACGTGGTTTTCCTTCCTCTTCAGCATGAAACCTTAGGTTCTCAAGCAACAACACCTCGCCTGGTTGTAGTGCAGCTGTTTTTGCAACTGCTTCCTCGCCAACACAATCATTTGCAAATTGAACATCCACCTCAAGCAGTTCTGCTATACGTGGAAGAATGTGTTTGAGAGAAAGTTTATCAGTTGCTTCTTTTGGACGTCCAAAATGAGTGCCAATAATAACACTTCCACCGTCTTTCAGAATTTTTTTAAGTGTTGGTAAAGCAGCACGAATGCGGGTGTCGTCTGTGATGTTGAATTGTTCATCTAACGGTACGTTGAAATCTACGCGAACAAACGCTTTCTTACCTGAAAAATCAAAATTGTCAATGGTTTGCATAATATGTTTTATTTTTTGCTAATGTTCGATTTACATCGGTTATATATTTATTAAAAAAGAAGTAACGGTGCAAAGATAACACTTTGTTGTCATTTCTTTTTGTTGATAAGCAAAAAATTATCCATTAATGATTTTAACTTCGTAGGAAACGGGAACCGCAGACTTGTACATAGCCAATACGCCACAATAGTTTTCGAATGATAACTTAACGGCTCTTTCTATTTTCTTCTCAGGTAAATCTTCACCTTCAAATTCATAGATAAGCTTCAACGATTTGTACTGCTTTGGATGTTCATCTGATAATTCCGCATCAATTTTAATATCAAATTTTTTTACTTCGATGCGCATTTTTCGCAGAACTTCCACTACATCCAGCCCAGTGCAACCTGCAGCTGAAGCAAGCAAAAGTTTTTTAGGTCTTGGCCCAAGATTTTGTCCTCCTTGGTCTTCGCCCAAATCAATTATAACTTCATGTCCGTCGATGTCTGTGGAAAAAGTGTTGTTTTCTTTCCAAACTGTTTTAATAGAATGTGTAGTCATTTTTATTCTTTTTGTTTTAATTTGATTATATAGCTAAACAATTTATTGCTTGTTTTAGTTCGAATGCAACATTAAACACAAAAGCTTGCTAATTCATAGGCTTTTAATAGATAATTCTTTCCTTTAATTGCTCCTTTTTCATCACGCAATTTATTACTTTTACAAAAAAGAACGTTATGATTGATGTGAATGCTCATGTTTTATTGATTTATACTGGTGGTACTATTGGTATGATTGAGAACTTAGAAACTGGCGCATTGGAGCCTTTTAATTTTACTCACCTTAGATCGAATGTGCCTGAAATGAAACGTTTAAACTTCCATGTCGATACTTTCATTTTTGATCCTTTGATTGATTCATCTGAAATATCGCCCGATAAATGGCGAGAAATGGTGAAAGTAGTAAAAGATCATTATAGTCAATATGATGGATTTGTAATATTGCATGGCACAGACACCATGTCTTATACCGCTTCTGCCCTTAGCTTTATGTTTGATAATTTGACCAAACCAATTATCCTTACAGGCTCTCAACTTCCGATTGGAAAACTTAGAACAGATGGTAAGGAGAATTTGATAACGGCATTAGAAATTGCTGCTGATAAAGATGTTGACGGTCGTCCAGTGGTCCCAGAAGTATGTATCTATTTTCAGAATTTACTTTTAAGGGGTAATAGAACTACTAAAATAAATGCTGAAAACTTTAATGCTTTTAAGAGTGCAAATTTTATGGAATTGGCTGAAGCGGGAGTTAATATCGTTTATAACACCAGTAAAATATTAAAACCAAATTATACTAAAGAGGTGGCTTTTTATGAATCATTAGATGATTCTATCGCAGTCTTAAAGATTTTCCCTGGTATTACACCTGAAGTATTGACTGCTGTATTGAATATACATGACATAAAAGCTGTTGTTTTAGAAACATATGGATCAGGTAATGCTTTGAGTGATGATTGGTTTCTTGCAGAATTACAAAGAGCTGTAGATAGAGACATTGTTATTGTAAATGTCACACAATGTTTGCATGGCACAGTGCAAATGCATCGCTATGAAACAGGACAAAACCTATTGAAAGCAGGTGTTATAAGTGGATATGATTTAACAACAGAAGCTGCGATAGCCAAGCTAATGTTCTTGTTTGGATTAAATAAACTACCCAATCAGGTACGTGAGTTAATGCAAGTGTCACTGCGAGGAGAGATGGATACTGACGAAGCATAATAGGTCTAAAAACAAAGTGTTTTGATTACAAAAGCGGATTGGATTTTGTTTCGCCCTTTAGCTGATATCTTAATTTGTTATGAAGATAAATCAAAACAGAAGGAGTGTATCACCACACTGTTAGTAGAAAATTCTATCAAAAGTACAAGCTATCAATAAAAAATGCTTATACTTGTCAGATAACTATGAAATTTTGAACGCAATACTTAAGAATAAAATAATAAATGGAAAATTTAAATTACGGAGTAATAGGAAACTGTAGAAGCGCAGCATTGGTGTCGAAAGAGGGAAGTATAGATTGGTTTTGTTTTCCCGATTTTGATTCACCTTCTATTTTCTCACGGTTACTCGATATAGATAAAGGGGGACACTTCTCCTTCGTTGTTTCAGATGACTACACCATTAAACAACAATATGTGGGGTTGACAAATATCTTAATGACCACCTATGAAGCAGAAGAAGGAGCGTTTTTGGTGTTTGACTATATGCCACATTATACTACTACTGAGCGCAAATCTTATCTCCCTCCTGAAATTCATAGATATATGCGAATCATACGTGGTAAGCCACGTTTGAGAATTGAATATCAGCCACGCATGAATTACGCTCGTGAAGATGTCAATCATTTGAAGTTCGATGAATATATAAAGACTGTTTCCAAAGAGAACGAAGATGATAAAATATACCTTTATACCAGTGTTGATTTTGATACAGTATTGAGTGGAGAAGAGTTTGAATTGGATAATCACCACTTTTTCCTATTGTCTTATAATCAAAAACTTGTCGATGTCAACTTAAAAGGAATTCATTTAAATTATGAGAGAACAAAAGTATATTGGATGAACTGGAGCAATCGATCGCGTCAGTTTAAACAATACAATGATATCATCATGCGTAGCATGCTTGTTCTTAAGTTGATGTCTTATCAATACTCAGGGGCATTGCTGGCTGCCTTGACTACAAGTTTGCCTGAATCAATAGGAGAGGTTAGGAACTGGGATTATCGATTTTGCTGGATGCGTGATGCCTCTATGACCATCGATACACTTATCTATTTGAAACATCCAAACACAGCTGAAAGATTTATTGGATTTGTAAAGAAAATTCTAAAATCTCGCGACGATAGTTTCCAGATTATGTATGGTATAAGAGGAGAAAAGACCCTCACCGAAGAGATACTCCCACATTTGTCAGGTTACGAAAACTCTGCACCAGTTAGAATTGGGAATGCTGCGTATAATCAAAAACAAAATGATTCAATTGGTTATTTGCTTGATGTTATTTATCAATATTACCTATATGCACCCGGTACACTGGATGAGGTAGAGGAGATATGGGAGATAGTTAAAAACTTAGTTCGCATTGTGCTTAGAGATTGGGGAAAACCCGATCAAAGCATTTGGGAGTTTAGAACTTTTTCAAGTCACTTTGTTTTTTCTAAGGTGATGAGTTGGGTTGCTATTGACAGGGCTTCAAAAATTGCAGCACTATTGCAGAAAGATAAATATGCTAATGCATGGGAAGGTGCTGCTGATGAAATAAAAGAAGACATTATTAAAAATGGATGGAAGGAAGAAATTCAATGCTTTTCGCAAACTTATGATAATTTGGATTATGACTCATCTGTATTATTGATGCAAACGTACGGTTTTATTGAAGCAAATGATGAACGTTATATTAAAACTGTGAAGGCAATAAAAGAGAATTTATTGTACAATGGTTTGATGTTTCGCTATAAATCGGAAGATGATTTTGGTAAACCCACTTCAGCTTTTACCATTTGCACTTTTTGGTTAATTGAGGCTCTGTATGTGATTGGTGAAAAAGAAGAAGCTAAAGAGATATTTGACGAAATCCTCAAGCATGTTAATCATGTGGGATTGTTGAGTGAAGACCTTGATTTTGAAACCAAGCGTAGATTGGGTAACTTCCCTCAAGCATATTCACATTTGGCTTTAATTAATACAGCATCTCTGTTTGCTGAAGAAAAAACATTATCTCAGTTTATCCGAGCTTAAAGAATTGCCACGATGCTTTATTCACAAATAAGAAAGGCTGGATCATTAATTGGTCCAGTTTTTTATTATTCCTTGACTTGTCCCTTATAGTGCTGTGAAGATAATTCCTCTAAAACCTCTTTCATTTCTTCAGTAGGTTTGGCTTTAATAGTACTATCTTGTTATTACATTTGACAACAACTTTACTCACTGTTAATGCTAATCGATAATTATATATTACCTTATCATTCACTCTTGGCATCACCCAATATACATCTGCCGAAAATTCTCTTATTCACAGTATCATACAATATCAGAACTCCTGACCCGATAAACTCTATCTGTCTTATTTAAAGAATCTAATCGATTTTCATATCGCAAATTAAAAATGTCGTACTTTTGCAAAAAAAACAATGCAAACACAACTTCCATTTTTCCCA
>JAQVZQ010000074.1 GCA_028708095.1 Dysgonamonadaceae bacterium | reverse complement strand
CAAAAGCACTTGCACCATAAACCAGCGATGCAGGTCCATGCACAATTTCTATGCGTTCAATATCTGAAAGGTTGATGGGAATGTCGAAACTATAATGTCCCGTTTGTGGATTGGTAAGGTTAATGCCATTGAGAAGTATGGCTACTTGGTCGAACGAGCCGCCTCTGAGGGAAATGTCGGATTGAACTCCGTGCGGTCCGCGTTGCATCACATCGATGCCAGCTACATAATTGAGAAGGTCTTGAATACTTTGTGCCGGACTTCGCTCAATTTCATCTCGGGTAATCAGCGTCACAATTTTTGACGCTTGGCTCATTGGCAATTCTGCCTTTGAAGCCGTCACCACCAACTCTTCCAAATCTTGTTCGGCAATCGTGTCAGTCTTATTCTCAAGGCGAATGGCTTCATTTGGCCCTACCGATGATGCATGGGCATTCATCAATGCGCAGCCAGTGAGGAAACCGATGGTAACTACCTTATTCAGACTGTTAAAAACACTGTAAGATTTCTTGGTATATCGCTTGAAACGAAAAGCCGTGGTTGTGTTTGTTTGTTTTTTGTTCATTGTTTATGTATCATATAAATATTAAAGTTAGTTTGACTTCTTTCTTTTATTATGTTGCCCTTTCGAGGGTGGGGGTCTGCAGAATTCAATTTATTAGCTATCTCTTTTAGAAAAGCTGAAAATAGACTACCTAATGAAGTGTGGTTAGAGTTTAAGTCTTTGATAAGAAAAGGAGAAAGACAAGGCTTTCGAAGTTTTTGAAATCAAGGAGCTTGCTTTAGCAAGTGACTGTTTCAAAAACGAGAGTAACGCAGTATTTACCCTTTTCTTGCAAAGAATCATCGTTCGTGTGCCGTACCTCGCCTAACTGCTTCCACCATCTTATAAAGTTGATCATTGGGACGAATCTTTTCGGGTGTTTTTATGGAGAAGCTATCACCTTTCACCGTTTCCTCAACGATTTTCTTGTCAACACGTATTTCATCGGCAGTCAAAAATATTGCTCCCGTAGTTGGTCCTGTAATAAGTAATTCTTCTCCTGGTTTCAATGATTGGGTCTCCATCAGAAACTCCGTTACACCAATATTGCCAAAGTGCTTGATGGCTTTGCCAATATATACTTTGCGTTTGGTAGCTCCAGATCCGTAACGATGTGTCCATTCTCCCAATCGTTGCCCCAGATAATAACCATCCCAGAAGCCTCGATTGAAAACTGTAGCCAGTTTTTCATTCCACACCTCTATTTTTTCTTCCGTAAACTCATTGTTGCAATAGGCAACAACTGCCTCTTTATAACATTCAGTTACCCGTCTCACATATTCTGGTCCTCTTGCCCTGCCTTCAATCTTGAATACCCGCACCCCTGCATCCATCATTTTATTCATAAAGTGGATTGTCTTGAGGTCTTTGGGTGACATGATGTATTCGTTGTCTATTTCAAGTTCGATTTCACTCTCTTTGTCTTTCACAATGTAGGCACGGCGACAAATTTGGTTGCATGCACCACGGTTTGCCGACTTCTCTTTCTCGTGAAGACTCAAATAACATTTTCCCGATACCGCCATGCACAATGCACCATGACAAAACATCTCGATGCGGATCAATTCGTCCGCAGGACCTTTTATCTGTTGCTCATTGATGTCTTTGTATATTTGTGCTACTTGGTCGAGGTTGAGTTCTCGTGCCAAAACCACAACATCTGCAAATTGAGCGTAGAACTTCAGCGACTCCGTATTGGTAATGTTTAGCTGCGTGGAAAGATGTACCTCCACACCCACTGTTCGCGCATACATCATTACAGCAACGTCCGATGCAATGATGGCTGAAACGCCTGCTTGATTTGCAGCATCAACAATTTTGTGCATCAACTCAATATCACCATCATATATTACTGTGTTTACAGTGAGATATGACTTCAGACCATTCTCATTGCATATCGCTACAATCTTAAAAAGGTCTTCAGTTGTGAAGTTGTTGGAGGATTTGGCGCGCATGTTCAGTCCCTCTATCCCAAAATAGATAGAGTCTGCACCTCCTTGTATGGCTGCCATCAGAGATTCGTATGAACCCACTGGAGCCATTATTTCGTAATCGTTTACTTTAGTCATAGTGATAAGCCTTTCATGTGGAAAGGTCAGCTCGGTTAATTATGTGGGAGGGAAACCAGGGGTTACGAAAGGTTTTATTTAGTCTTAGTACAACGGTTTTTCAAACGTGCGTGTTCTATCGATTATGGCTTCTGTTTTCTTTTCTAATTTATTCAAATGGGACACAGAAGGTTTTTTCTTTTTGTAATCGATTGATAGCAGTCTCATCTTAAATTTATCGTCAGATACCTTTTCCAATTTAAAAACAACGGTCTTATCTTCAACAACTCTGTTCTTTACAAGATGAACAGTGTAATCTTTGTCAGGATGGTAATCCAATATTACTTTATCGTATAGTAAGTCGGAGACTTTTATTGAAGATACTTTCGGATTACTCGTATAGAGTACTATTCCATGTTCGTTGCTAATAGATAAGTCAACATTCTTATTCTTTTTATTTAAAAATTCTGCTCGTATACCCTTCAACGAATATCCTTGGTCGTCGAAAAACTGTAATTGAATGGTATCCTTTTTTAGTGCAGATACCATGTCAACTTTTGTTTTGTTGCCTTGATACGCTTCTGTATGAATTAGGATATAATCTTCCACCATTTCCAGTGGACCTTCACCTGTATATAATATACCTAACCCCTCATTGCCTTTTATATTAAATACAACTCTGTTGTCATTAAATGCGATTGAGTCCGTGCCTTCCCAATAAGTTCCTTGCAACTCTTGACCACGCATTGTAATCGAGCATAAGCTTATTATAATTGCCAACAATATTTTCATATGAAGATATCCCCCTCTTTAATGTAATTCTATTCTACTTGATATTCTTTGCAAATATATGAATTTTTTATGTGCATGGAATCTATATAGGTGCATTAATTATATTTTATATGCTCAAATTGTCTTTATCTGATATAAAAAAATAAGCGGATGTTCTTATCCGAAAATATCCGTTTACTCAAGCCTAATAACAAGATTTCTACTCTATCCATCAAGGCACTGGTCAGAGACCTGCGCCAGCCGAGTTGGAAGCATCCGCTTATTCAATACTAATATCAATAACTAACCCTTTACTTCTTTTCGGGTTTTGTCACCATTTTCATCTCCTCCACATTCAACTTCACTTTTGTGAAAGCTTTTTTTAGCTTCGTGGTGTCTGTTTTGTTTGACCAGTAGGTTACATTCACCGACATCTTTTCTTTGTCGATGTCCAGCGCAGTTATTCCCTTTTCGAAAGCAATGTAATTATCTATTTTATTCACACAGCTTTGACACATCTCATCCAAACGTATTTCAACTGTTTCTTTTTTCTTTTCTGGTTTTGGTTTTTGGGCAAAGCCCATGCTTGTAATTGAAGCAAATACAATTAAAAGTGTTACTAATTTCTTCATATTATTATGTTGTTTAAAGTGTTTATTTAGAATCGGGGTATTGTGAATCGCAATCCTCCATATACCTTACGTCCGTGCACTGGTCCCCATATCATAGTAGCGTCAAAATTATTGCTACGTGGATTAGCAGCATCAATTATTGGATTTTCTTGACGAAAGTCAAACAAGTTTTCTACTCCCAAGTAAATATTCCAGTTACGGAAATATTTTGTTATCTGTCCGTTTACCACAGTGTGCGGATCAAATGTTTCGTTCCATAAAGGGTTCACAGCATCGGGTGTTGGCATTCTGCCTCCTCCATTAAATTGAGCAGTCAAGTCGAACTGCCATTTACCAAGAGGTGTTTGATATGATGCAGTTGCCAACCCTTTGTAGTCGTTCAATAATGGTTTGGACATTCGAGTGATTACTTTCGTGTCCGGATTGGTGTAATCTGAAGTGGATTTTGTCCATCTGTAGGCTGCCGTTAATGTAAATCCTTTGAAAAAAGGATAACTCATTTCTATTTGAGAACTATTTGTGTATGATTTGCCATCGCCCAGATTGTAGAAACTAATGGCATGAGGATCGCTATCCATATCCACAACTACTTGATTCATGAAGTTAGTTTGATAGTATTCACCAATCAGTGTCAGTTGTTTCCCAGCTATCGGAATGTAGAACGTAACGTTCATTCCTGCATTCCATGCTTCCTCTTGGTCCAAATCGTCGGCAATATTTAGTTTTCTTGAGCTTGCCAACAGGTAATTGTTTTCTGCCAATATATTGGCTGTTCTATAACCTTTCCCTATTGAACCGCGCAAATGCACCCATTCGTATGGATTGTACTTTAAGTGCAAACGAGGAGTTACAAAAGTGCCATATCTTGAGCTATAGTCTGCTCTTAGTCCGCCCAGTATAATAAACTTATCGTTTAAATTGTAAGTATATTGTGTATACAATCCTGGCACTGCCTCGCGTCGGTTGTAATTGTCTGTTACTAATGTTTCTTTAAACTCGTCATAATTCAAACTAAATCCTGTGCTCAGGTTGTGCATCTGAGAAAAGTCTTTCTCGTATAGCAAACTTGCATAAAGGTTCTTTTGAGTTACATCATAAGGCTTAGTGTCATACATTGACTTTTGGTCGTGAATAGAGACTGAGGCAATTAATGCAATACTTTCGGCTAATTCGCCATTGCCAATTACATAAGCTTGTTTGGTGTACATTTCTCCCCTGTTTGTTTTCAGCGATATCTCATAAGGATTAGTTGAGATTTGCTTTGGATCTTGTCCCCCCGTTCTTTCTTCATGAATAAAACGACCACCGTATTGCGCCATATATTTACCCGATTCGTAATTCCAACGATTCATAAGGTTGAGTTGATTTGTTTTTGGATAGTCGAGAAAAGCATCACCGTTAACATCATGCCCTTTTGTGTCATTTGAATAATGCGCAAATAATCCTGTAGAAAGTTTGTCGTTGATTAACCAGCTTCCATCAGCATTCACTTCCATCCGTTGTGCCTCGTTGGCAAAAAGATTGAATGAGAGCACATCGGCTGTTGTGGGTTTCTTATATTCCACATTTATTTGACCTGCCAATGCTTCATAACCGTTCTTCACCGACGAAGTTCCTTTAGAGATATAGATACCTTCCATCCAAGCCCCAGGAACGTAATCTAAACCAAAGGGAGAAGAAACTCCACGGAAGTTAGGATAGTTTTCGGTTAGCATTTGCACATAAGTGCCAGCAAGTCCCAACAGTTTAATTTGCTTCGCACCAGTGGTAGCATCACTGTATGCCACATCAACCGATGGGTTTGTTTCAAAACTTTCGCCAAGGTTGCAACATGCAGCACGGCAAATCTCGGCATAAGTAATTTTCTGCGATTGCAACACTGACGTTCTTTGAGAAATTGTGCCTGGATTACGCTCGCTTATCACCACTTCTTGAAGCTCCAAGTCTTCTTTCAGGAATATGCTAAGTTCTTCGTCGTGATTATCGATATGAAGGCTTAACGTAGAATATCCAGTATAGCTAACTATTAAATGCTCGTGTGATGTTGGTACATTTATTTCAAAAAAACCATCGAGGTTGGTAACTGTACCTTCTTTCGATTTTTCCCAATATATATTTGCGCCAATAACTGGCTCTTTGGACTCATCAAATACATAGCCTTTTATTTTATCGGCAGCGTAAATCGAAAATGATGAGATGAATAAGAATAATAGAATTATCTTTTTAGTCATAACTTATAAATTACATAAAAACAATGTGAGATGTTTTTTTTGCAAAACATCATAGGTATACGAATATGAGATTATCCGTATTAAAAAATTAAAACAGTTGTTTTATGTCTAAATTATAAGTGTCTCGAGCAATGAAAAGTAGGTTTGTTTGCTCAAATTAGGAGGCTTCTGGGTTTGAGAGATATAACCAGTAATTAATTCGTCTTCCGTATTTTGATTTATATGATGAAGCGATGTTGTGAACGAGATATCCAATACTTTTACAGATATATGAGATTGGTTTCTTTCAGTTGAAATATCTTGTAGGTCAATATCTAAACGGTCAAGCGAGCATTGTTGATGCGAATTATCACAAATAGCATTGTCTTTGCTTTCTTGTTCAACAGAGCACTCATCTTCGTGAATGTCACAACATCCCTCTCCTACAATTGCTTCAATACCATAAGTATGGCAATCATCACAACAAAATGAATAAGCATTTATCCCCGAACCAGCATACGTTATTAAGGTAGCCAGCAGGATAGTTAATGATATGGATAAAAACTTTTTCATGTCACAAAGATATACTTTTTCATGTAAATGTAAAATAGTGCTGACAAATATTAACCTTCCTGTTCAGTTTCTTTTTTCAGGTAATGATAAATTGCTTGTTGTGCTCTAACCTTTGGCTTATTGTTTACCTTATATATATTGTTGAGGTTTTCATCAATTGTGCAAGCTTTCACGTTGTCGCTTAATTGAATTGTTAGCATGTCTTTTATTTGCTGTTGATGCTTCTCACAATAAATAGGAAACGCTGTTTCTATGCGACGAAATAAATTGCGCGACATCCAGTCAGCTGATGTTAAGTGATAAGTAGGCTCACCATTATTATGAAAATACCATACACGACTATGCTCTAAATATGCATCAACTATGCGTGTAATTTTTATATTTTTACTATAAGATTGATTTGGAACTAAGCAACATATACCACGAATAATTAAATCAATTTCCACTCCTGCCATACTCGCCCGATACAGTTCAGCAATCATTTTCTTATCTTCAAGGCTATTCATTTTTAAAATGATACGACCTTTATCCCCGTTTTCAACATGAGCAATTTCCTTATTAATCATTGTCTGCAATGCAGGAACCATATTAAATTGTGCAACCAATAGATGCTCAAATTTATGAGTTTGCTCCTTACCTTCTAATATGTGAAACAACTCATCTATTTCGTTTATAATGTCTTGATTGGATGTAAGTAATCCCATGTCGCTATATATACGCGCTGTTTTTTCATTGAAGTTGCCTGTGCTTAAATAAGCATATCCTTTTATCGGAACCTTTGGATCTTTGCTTCGTTTGCGCACATAAGCTAATTTTGCATGAACCTTCAACCCCTGTAAACTATATATGATTTTAATGCCCGCTTGTTGCATAGCTTCTGCAGTGAGATAATTGTTCTCTTCATCAAAACGAGCTTTTAGCTCAACAAATACTGTTACTTGTTTCCCATTTTTAGCTGCACTAATCAAGCTATTTATCACAGCAGAGTTTTCCGCCACCCTATATTGGGTTACCTTTATCTCCAGCACCTTTGGATCGAAAGCGGCTTGCATCAAAAAACGAATTAAGTAATCGAAAGATTGATAAGGGAAGTACATCAAAACATCTTTCTTTCGGAGAACACGTAGCAGTGAAGAGTTTTTTTCAAACTCAGGTATGCGAAGTGGTGCAGGCAGATTTGCTGTTAATTTCTTGTTAGTGGGGTTTGGTAAGTTCATCAAATCATCCAGATTCAAGTAACGTCCTGATGGTAACAACTCCTCTTCCTCTATTTCATAAGTGTCACACAAGTATTTCAAAAAATAATCAGACATAGCCTTATCATATTGAAAGCGTGTGACAGCACCTATTTTTCTTTTACGCACTTTCTTTAATATCTTTTCGGCAAGGTTGGTGTAATCTTCTTCCTCAATTGAGAAATCTGCATCTCTCGATATCTTAATGCTATAGCAATCTCCTATTTTATAACCTGGGAAAACACTGGATAGATTAGCCCTAATGATATCGTCAATAAACATGATGTAGTGTACTCCTTCGTGCGAAGGCAATTCAATGAATCGTGGCACTTTTGTGTACGGTATTTTCATGATTGCAAAGGTGTATTCACTTGGGTCGGGTGCTACATCTTTATTCTTTCGCGATAGCAAACTTATAACTTGATAAATGCGTGCATCAAGAATGAAAGAGTGGATATAATCTTTCTGAATTATCATGGGGGTGAGAAAGGGGAACACCTCCTCGTTAAAGTATTTGGTAACAAAGTTGCGATGAAAAGGCAATATATCATCCGATTGGTAAAGAATAATGTCGTTTTCTTTTAGTTCAGGTAGTATCTCTTCGTTGAATATTCTGTAATACTCCTCTTCTTGCTGCATTACCTCATTGTTTATTTCAGACAATGTTTTCAGAGCTTCTTCCACCGATTCTTCTTTGATGGCTTCCACCAATGAACTATGGTAACCAGAAACCCGTACTTTATAAAACTCTTCAAGATTGGAGGAGAAAATAGATAGGAATTTAATACGCTCATAAACGGGGAGTGACTTGTCTTTAGCTTCAAGTAGCACACGGTAGTTGAAAGACAGCCAACTAATGTCTCTCTTAAAGTATTTGTATTTCGGTTTTTTGTGGTCTCCCATAGTGCTTGCTACTTTAGACTTTGCCAGCAATGCTTTTAAGCATTACGTTCGTGAGCTATACGTTTATAACGTAAATTTAATAACTTTGTTTCAATAAAGAAGTAAACATGAAGAAAATAGGACTTTTATCAGATACTCACAGTTATTGGGACGAAAGATACATTAAGCATTTCAACGATTGTGATGAGGTGTGGCATGCTGGAGATATAGGCTCAATGGAAGTAGCACAGAAGTTTGAGAATTTCAAACCCTTCAGAGCTGTTTTTGGAAACATTGATGGGCAAGATTTAAAACAACACTACCCCGAAGTAAATCGTTTTACCTTGGAGGATGTAGATGTACTTATCACGCATATAGGGGGTTATCCAGGCAGGTATGACTCAAGAATTAGGAGCACCCTTTTTGCTAAACCCCCAAAGCTGTTTATTGCGGGACATTCTCATATATTAAAAGTGATGTTCGATAAGAAAATACAATGCTTACACATGAATCCAGGTGCTGCTGGTAAATATGGCTTTCACAAAGTGAGAACATTGTTGAGGTTTGTGTTAGATGCGGGTAATATAAGAGACTTGGAGGTGATAGAGTTAAATGAGAAGTGAAGTAGCTACTTGCGGTGTTTTGTAAACCGTGTCCTATTAAATAGCAAATAATTTCATAAAAAAATGTCGGGTATCGAATAAGTGTTATCACACATTCCTTACAATTTCTCTTTTGGTAATACTTCATTCAATTTTTCACCCCCCTTTATTCCAAAATCCAAGGTTCTGATAGGGAAAGGAATCATGATGTCTTCTTTATCAAATGCTTTTTTGATTGCTATAATCGCTTCACTTTGACTTTTCAGGAATTCCAATTGACTTTTATATTCTACCCATATCATAATTCTAAAATCAATAGAACTGTCACCAAAGGCTAAATAAACAAGGTCGATATCTTTATTTTTATTGATATTGGGTGTGTTTTTCACTGACTCAATTGCAATGTCTCTCACTTGTTCTAAATCTTCACCGTATGATACACCCACATTTAAGTCAATTCTTTTATAAATATTTTCAGAATCGTTTATCAATGGATTTTGGAATAGCATTTTATTGGGAATAATTACCTCTTGCCCCTGAAACGAAGTGATTTCAGTTGTGCGAATTCCAATATGTTTTATGACGCCGCTGTGACCTTCACAATGAATAACTTGTCCAATTTTAAATGGTCGTTTAATAGCCATGAAAAACCCTGCTATAAAATTGGTGGCAATATCTTGAAATGCAAAACCAAGTGCCAAACCAACTATACCTGCTCCAGCAAGCAAAGAAGTTACTGTTTTGTCAAGATTCAATAAACCTAATGCGACAAATGAACCAATTGTAAGAATAATTATATAAATAACTTTTGAAATTATTGAAGAAAGAGATCTATTGTTCAAAGTTCTATCAAATACCCTTTTTGATATATTTCTGATTAATTTACCAACAATAATAAATGCGATGAGAACTAGGATAGCAAGCACAAAATTGGGTAACATTTTGACTAATTGTTCAGTCCATACAATTAATTTTTCAACAATAATATCATAGTATTTTTTTATTTCCATATTGTGTATTTTAATCGACCATTTGATTAATAAAACCAGTCTCTTTTTTTTTGCTGCTAATAGGTTTTTATGCGACAAATATACAAAAACTCCTTATTTCATAACTGAATAAGATGGGTGTATTTTTTGAAAATTTAGCACGGTGATGCGTACATTGATGTTTGAAAGCACCTTTAGATTCATTTGTGTACTTTACTTGTGATGGAAATCTGTAATACTTGCGCCGATTTCCAAATCGGTCTGCCCTATGAAATAGAATAAAATTTCACAGGGTGAATGCTGCGAAGCAGAAAAAACAGTGAGCAGTGAACAAGTCGAAATAAACAACTAACATGTTTATTTATAGATTGTGACAAAAAGTCGCGACTTGTCCTTATTTAAAATTACGAGCACTGGTCGGGAGATCCCAGAAAAATGCAGAGTTGGCAACTGTTATCAGGTATGTATAATATTCATATTCCGCCCTGTTGGACTCTGGCAATATGTTTGCCCTATACCCAAGGCTTCACTCTCACTCCCCCTCGTTTCCGAACGAGGGGTACATGGTTTAGCGTTTGTAACGCAAAAAATATCAGCAACATATTCTACCGTTTGCAACATAAAAAGACAGCCTAATTAATGTGCTTACAATTGCAGTGTAATGGAAAAGATAAAGTTCTTATCTGCTTACGCAGCACACCGATTTGGTAAATCGGCGAGCGGGAACGGTTTTTTTAAGCTTGAGTCACCCAAAACAACAAAGCCAAACTTGTAAATAATTGTATATCTGATAATTATTTTTAGCGGGTGATGCGTGTCGAAGTCTTGACATATAGTGATAATGAGGATGGAGTGTCCCACAAATTTATGCCAGCCATACGAGGCTTTAAATAATTATGGGGATGAACATCAATATTTATACAAAAGAACTTTCGACTGACCTGAGACCAAAAATCAAAAAGCGATTTGCAGACTTTCACATGCACATTGAATTCCATCCAGAGTTTAAGTTACACTCTTAAACATTACGAATCGACTTTATATGTTTTCGAACTACAAGTCATTAAACTCACTCAAAGAATCAATATATACTCTTCGCATTTTAACATCTTCGCAAGCTCTAATAATTAACATATCTGAGTGCACTCCGAAAAGTCAATTCATTTACTTTTACCCCTAAATCCCCTAAAGTGGACTTTGGCTGAGTGCTGATTATTAGGCTTTTCCCTTTAGGGACTAAGGGTAGAAAAAAACTTATAATCAGCAGTTGGGGTTTTCTTAGAGGACTCATATTATGCTTCGAAAGTGCAACCTATAAACTTCTTACACTTTCGCAGAGTGCGAAAGCGCGACCTGTATGCTTCTTGCACTTTCGCATAGTGCGAAAGTGCGTCCAGTTAACTTTTTGTACTTTCGCAAACTGCGAAAGCGCAACCAGTGTACATTTTGTACTTTCGCATGCTGCGAAAGCTCACCCTGTTGGCGGTTTGTACTTTCGCAGAGTGCGAAAGCATATCCTCTTAACTGTTCGTGCTTTCGCACGATTTAAAGGGTATAAGAGTCTCATATAGGGATAATGTTTTATAAATAATTGACCATTCGACTACGCTCAGGGCAGGAAGTGGACATGTGATAAATGACAACAAATAATTTTTAAATTGGGATATGGGGTATGACAAAAGTGAAAAATTTTTCGAGTTACGAATCAATATCATTAAGTTAAGAGTTAAGCATCTCATTAATAGAATGTTTTTGCTCAAATTGATAATTTCAATTGTTATACTAAACGAAACATTTTGTACTTACATGACGAACAGTGTGGTATGCATATGAGATATGGATTGGGCTGGAAGCCCGATATAATTCAGCCCATCCAGTCAGGGTTACACCCATGGCTATTCACATTTAACCACTTTGTGGTTAGAGGTTTTTTTGTTTTTGCCAATGTTTACAAGGAGCATCCACTTGTATTTGTGTGCTTTTGGGTGACAATATAGTTTTCTCCCCAGCTTTGTTGTATATTTATGTAGGGTTAGCATACATTTCAAGTTTCAAAGGGGGTAAAAATCAAATTTGTTTTTTAAGAAAGTGATTGATAATGTAGATGAGAACTTCAGGTAGTGGTAAATGGTTAATTGTTTATGAGCGAGATAAAGTTCACCCAAGTTTTCTCGTAAAGTCGCTAAGGTGCAAAGAAAATATCTGAACCATGATGGAGAAGAAAAATCCCTCAATATGTTATAAATTGCACTTTTCATAGATCAAGGTTCATCAATTTAGTGGAGATTTGGGGGGTGGTTACACCTTTTACAGTTAAGGTGATTGCTGGTTATAGCTAAAAAAGCAACTAATCTCCACTATTATCAACCAATTTATCATCGAAGTTATTTTTACTATCTAAAAAATTCCACAGTCCTTTATAGTTGAAATTGCTGTATCTTTAGTGCATGAACTAAAATCATATTATAGCATAGAATATTGACATAAATGATAAATATATTATTTAGAAAAAGAGAAAATATCAACTGTAACTGATAAGGCGGCAGCGATTTGGACTGTAATTCAACATAATATAAAAGAGTTGAAAAATAAACATCATTATTTAATAGTTTTATTTGGTTTGAATTAAAATGTAAAGTATATTTGTCATTAAGAACAGCAAGCTTTACAATTTATAAATTATTTAACCCAACTTGAGCATTTTTCCCCCAAAAAACACTAAAAGCAAAGAATTTCCAACTATTTATAAATGCAATCGCCTGATTATCAAGGGTAGATTTTTTAAAGTGGCTCTGTAGTCCCAGAATTCG
>JAQVZQ010000406.1 GCA_028708095.1 Dysgonamonadaceae bacterium | reverse complement strand
TAACGAAACTAATATTGTTATTAACGCAACTCCAAATGTTTGCACTGAGATTAATATTATAATAACTTATAAAGAATAAAGTGTAATAAATCATAATATTTTACCAATTTCTTAAAAATATCAAAGAGAGAACCTTAATATATTATAAATCTTAATGGTTCTAGTTCATTGAAACACTTCTGTAACAAATATAAAATATTAATAGGTGCCTTGGTTTCTTGTTTGTAATTGTTAAGTGAAGAGATTTCTTTCACCTATAATAGATGATGGAGAAATGTAACTATGCGGATCGGAACAAATACGCGCTCATTTACACAATATTTTAAACAAAATTACGATATGTATCTGTTGTTAATACCTGCATTGGTGTATATATTTATTTTCAATATAATACCTTTACAAGGAATTGTATTGGCTTTTAAAGATTATAATATGTTTATTGCAGATTCGCCCTGGAAATCCATTGGAGCCAGTGAATGGGTAGGTTTTAAGCATTTTATAAATGTATTTGCAAGAAGTGATTTCAAGAGGGCTTTATCCAATACAATAATTATCAGCGCATATAAAATTGTATTTCTCTTTCCATTACCCATCATATTTGCAGTACTTTTAAATGAAGTAAGAAGCATAAAGTTTCAGAAAGGATTACAAACTGTAGTGTACCTCCCTCATTTTCTTTCATGGACTGTAATTGCTGGTATATTTATTTCATTGTTGGGATCCACTGGAGTAGTCAATGCAGCACTGGTAAACTTAGGCTTTGATAAGGTCAAGTTTTTGATGGATAATTCAGTTTTTCGAGAAGTATTGATATTTACAGCCGGTTGGAAAGAAACGGGATGGAATTCCATAGTTTATTTTGCAGCTATCGCAGGCTTGGATCAAGAATGTTATGAGGCTGCATATATTGATGGGGCTGGGCGTTTTCAACGAATGTGGTATGTAACATTGCCAGGCCTGCTTCCAACTGTAGTTGTATTGCTTATTATACGTGTTGGCGCTTTTATGTCAGCTGGTTTTTCACAAATATTTGCTATGTATAATCCAACGGTTTATGAGTCAGCAGATATAATTGATACATTTGTATATAGGATAGGACTCGGAAAAATGGATTTTAGTACCGGAACAGCAGTTGGATTGTTTAATTCATTAATCGGTTTGGCATTGGTATTGTTTACTAATAGAATATCAAAAAAGCTGATCGGCAGAAGTATTTGGTGAAATAAACCATAAGGAGATACATTTATGGCAATCAAACAGAAATTTACATTCTTTGATATTATAAATATATTTTTTCTTTGCTTATTTGGTGTTGTTACAATATTACCTTTCATGCATGTTATTGCAAAAGCTTTCAGTGGTGAAGGCCCGGTTATCGCTGGTTTGGTAAATTTTTTACCAAAACAATTCCAAGTTGATACTGTATTATATGTTTTACAAAGATCAGAGTTTTTAGGAGCTTTCAGAATCTCTGCAATTGTTACAGTAATTGGTTCTGCCCTTGCGATGTTTTTAACTGTTACTGCAGCCTACCCTTTATCAAAGCCCAATTTAATAGGCAGGAAATTTTTTCTCTATATATTCGTGTTTATAATGTTATTTAATGCAGGTATGGTTCCTAATTATTTGCTTTTCAATTCGTTGGATTTGCTGAATACAATATGGGCTCTGGTATTATCCGGTACCTTTTCAGTATTCAATATGTTTATAGTTAAAAATTATTTTGAATCATTACCTGAGAGTGTGGAAGAATCAGCCAGGATTGATGGAGCATCGGGTATAAAAACACTGCTGTATGTTGTACTTCCAATGTCTAAACCAGTACTTGCAACGATTACTTTATTTTATGGAGTAGGTTATTGGAATAACTATATGTCAGGTGTTTTATATATCACAAAAGCTTCCTTGAAACCTCTGCAACAATATCTTTTTGATTTGACTAATGAAGCACTTAACATTATGGACTCAACTGGTAATATTAAGAATATAGACAGCGCAATGAATCTTACCGGCGAAAGCGTGCGCTCTGCAACAATTGTTGTATCTACTGTTCCCATTCTAATTCTTTACCCGTTCCTGCAGAAGTACTTTGTTAAAGGTATTACTATCGGATCGGTAAAAGGTTAAGTGCTCGCGTTTACTAATCTTTGAGGTTTGGATGAATTTCATCCTTATCGCAAAGGTTTAATATAAACATAAAAAGGAGAGATTTTGCATTATGAAAAAACTACTAAGTATTATTCTTGCTGCTATCTTGATATTTACTATGGCAGCATGCACTCCGTCTGAGGAGGAACCCAGCGATAAAACAGCAGAACCTACTGTTAAGCCAGTTGAAACTACAGAGCCGGTAGAAGAGGATCCTATTTTAACCGGTGAAAAGCCTGAATTGAATATTTTGACGTGGTATACACCCTATAATATGGAAGAACAACCTCCATATAATGTAGTTGAAGAAATAACAGGCTACAAGATTAATTGGTTCAACCTGCCTCTAGAAAACTCCGATGATAAACTGATGCTTGAAGTTTCTGGCGGCTCTTCCTATGATTTACTTATGAGGATTAACAGTCAACCAGCAAATCAACTCCAAGTTCAGAATGCACTTATGGACATAAAACTAATGTTGGAAAAGTACGGAAACAATATACTGTCTGCAGTTTCCGATATGGCACTTGATTCTGTTACAACCGAGGATGGAATGATTTACGGTATTCCTCACGAAGCATTTAGTGGAACAGGCTATGGTGTCATGAGAGGTGGTATTGGCTTTAATACGAAGTATCTGGATGACTTGGGAATGGAACTTCCCACAAATTTAGATGACTTTTATACCGTATTGAAGGCTTATACGAACAAGACTGACAAACCTGCACTGACAACAGTAGCTACTGGCTGGGTAAGCTATATTATGGCTGGATTTGGTATGGGTGATGCAGGCTGGTATGAAGTAGACGGTGAGTATCTGCCTCGGATAAAGCACCCTGCTATGGTGGATTATCTTGCATTTATACAGAAGCTTTATAAAGAGAATCTGTTGGATAACGACATGCCAATAAATACTGGTGCTACAGC
>JAQVZQ010000073.1 GCA_028708095.1 Dysgonamonadaceae bacterium | reverse complement strand
CTGATAAAAAAGGGAGAACTATAAACAATGCATATATGAGTGACGAAGCATAGCCAACAAACTGTTGAATCAGCACTTCGTTTTTATCTATACCAAGACGTGGTAAAGTTTCATTTATGATATAAGATCCTATGTAATAGCCACCATATACAGTTACAATATTAATTATGCTATTCTTTAAGGCAGATTGCAGGTTGCCATCGGGCAGAATCCATAACCCGCCGATGAAAGAGGTCAAAGCAATAACTCCAAAGATAGGATAAAGAAAACGATTAAGAAATGTATCATGATTCTTTTCTGCAGACAATTCACGCCACGATACTTCGGGTGTTGTAATTATGCGAATTATTAATAAAACTATCTCTTTAATCATTCTTTACTTTGTCTTTTTGAAGTGCAAAGGTAATGATTTCTTATTACAAGATAGAAAAAGTGCGATTCTTATAAAGAACCGCACTTTAAATTTAATTGTTCAAGTATTTATTTTTGTTCAATAAACATTGAGTAATCTCTATTGGAAGTATATAATCCATCTTTATCAGATCTGAAATATCTGAATTTTAGACTAATTTTTCCATTTAGATCTGTATTATCAGCAAAAACATTTCTCAACTCAGACAAATCTGCAACAACATAGTCTCCTACTAATTTATCTTTAGCGTCTGTTTCAGGTGTGCCTATTTTCTCTACCCTTACATCAATTATGACTTCGGTGCTGGTTGATTCTGCTGGGTCCATTTCAGTTGCTCTGTAGAAATTAATTCTAGCGGTCTCACCTTTTTTCAAATTTATAGTATATGGAAATAACCAACAGTCACCAAAAAGATCATTCTCAATATATGTTGGGTCTAACAAGCTCTCAAAGTTTACAGCTGGTACATCAGGTGCATCTCCAAATATTAGATTTTTTTGATCTAAAATGATTGGCTCAGGGCTTGTGGTTGCCACCCAAATAGGAACATTGTTGTTTTCACCAGTTAAAACCTTTTCAGCTTCATCGAAATCAATATGATAACTTATAAAAGCAGTTGTTTTAGGAGTTAAAAGACTAATCTGCTCTGAAGTAATCCAGTATCCAGCTGCTGTCCTGGCATATACTGTCATTGTTTTTTGATCTCTTAATATATATGAGTACTCTTCTTTTCCGATATAATATCCTTGGCTTGAATCAAGGCATGAAGTCAAAAGGAGCACAGAGCTCAATAATAGTAAAAGGGTTAATTTTCTCGTCATTGTTTTCATTTTTTTGTTAAGTTTTTATATGTTAGAAATTAAATTTAATACCCAATTGTATATCTAAGCCAATCTTCTCGTCAGAGTAGTAAGTTATGTACTCATTTTTAGCATCGATGTTATATCTAGCTCCAAATTTTCCAAATAGTTTAGCTTTATCATAAAGGGGGTATGTTACACCAACTCCGCTTGAAATTGAAAGTTGCGGATTATTTTGTTTTATTTTTGAAGATTTATACGTGGCATATCCACTATTAATTGAGGGCCCTTTTTTATCATCGTAATATTTTCTTCTTCCATGAACGTCTTTTTCAATCATAGCTCCTGCCGTTACAAATATATCAAGATTGTTTATTGATAGCAATGTGTAGTTTAAATTAATAGGAACACCTATATAATTAAATTGCACTTTCTCGCTTTCATTATAATCAATAGATCTATTTTTGGTTTCAGATGAAAGATAAGTATATATCAATCCCGTTTCTATTTGTAGTTTTGGAGTAATCGAGAAAGACGTAAGTACACCAAATGACACAGGCTGCGAATGATGAGTTTCCGATTGTGGGTTTATCTCTTTTTCTTCATTAAATGCCTCCATTTTACCCATTGTAAAGTTGCTGTACGAATCACTTAATGATGATCGTAATGTAGTTGGAGTTTCATTAGTTTGCTGAGTTGAAGATAATCCACTTTGTCCTGATAGAGAAATAGAATGTCTGCTTTTTCTTTTTGTTTTCTTTGTTCCCTCTGACATATCAAGCGAACGATTTCCTTCGTTTATAAAATCCTCCATTAACTGTTGTTTTGTTCTTTCATCAATTTCCGATGCTTTGTCGTTAGTTTCTATATTGCTATTAGTAATTGACTCAGACTTTTCTTTCTTAAGAGATAAATCAGAAGAAACATCATCTAATGAAGTTTCTTTATCTTCAATAGGTGAAGATGCTATTGGATATTTCTTTTGTGGCGATGGCGTGTTTACTGCGTATAATGGAGTAGCTGTTTTTCCTGCGTCAGGTGTACTTTGCTCTTTTATAGTTGGTTTTATTTGTTCGTCTATTGGTGTAGTTTGATGTTGTGAAGTTTGAAGGGATAATTCTTTATTCATGTTTTGAAAAATAAAGAATACACCTATCAGTGCTGCGGCAACTGCTGCTACAGAAGATGTAATCCACCTCTTACGCAACACTTTTGTTTTTTGCGCAGCAATAAGTGGACCCTCTAGTTTTTCCCAACCAGAAAATGGCACCTCACCTTTATAATCGGCAAGTTTGCCTTTTATAAGGTCTTTAAAAAGGTCATTATCGTTTATATGATTCATTGATGTTAGCTAAATAGCTATTTATTTTATTTTTTAAATATGATTTCGCACGTGAATATTGAGACCGAGAAGCATTTACTTTTATTTCAAGTTTTTCAGCAATCTGTTTATGGGTCATGTCTTCAAAAACATATAGATTAAAGACTGTTCTGTAACCATGTGGCATTTCTTGAATCATTGCTAAAAGTATTTCTTCTGTAATATCGTCATTAATAATACGTTCTAAATTCTCATCCGTAACTTGAATATCCGCATCATCAATATCTGTAATTATCAAATACCTTTGCTTTTCTTTTCGAAAATGCTCCAATGCAGTATTCACAAAAATTCTTCGCATCCATCCTTCAAAAGACCCCCTTCCTGAATATGTTGATATTTGCGTAAAGATTTTTATAAACCCATCATGCAACATATCCTGCGCAGCATCGCTACCATTGCAGTATTTAAGACACAAGCCCAACATTTGGGGAGCAAACTTTTCGTAAAGCTTCCGCTGTGCGTTTATATCTTGTTTCTTACATGCTGCTATCAGTTGCTGATCTTCCATTCTTAACTGCGTTCAATATATAGATGAAAAAAGTGAGAAAACGTTGCATGGTGCAACTAACTTTTAGCAAAAATACTATTTTTAATACTAATATTGATTTTAATAGTTCATTTTCAATGGCCTTATTCAATACGATTGTTTTTATTTGTATAATAAATTGTTGCATATGAGTGAAAATTACCTTGTTATAATTGCTAAATAAGAGTTTTTTTCTTAATTTTGCTTTCTTATTAAACAATTAAATTTAAGCACTTATGAAAGATTTTTTTAAAATCGTATTGGCGTCCGCATTAGGTTTTCTCGTCGCTAATATTTTCTTTTCTATTATTTCCATTATTCTCTTTTTTGGATTTATGGGTTCAATGGTTGGAAATATGGGGAAAAGCACTTTTGTATTGAAAGATAATTCAGTTCTTCATTTGAAATTATCAGGAACGATTAATGAGCGTGTGGCAGAAGATGATCCGTTTACAGCACTACTTGGGTCAAATGCCCCATCTATTATGGGCTTAAATGATATAACAAATGCTATTAGAAAAGCGAAAGACAATAAGTCCATCAAAGGAATATACATTGATTCTCGTATTTTTACCGCTTCTACTGCCACACTTGCAGAAATAAGGGACGAGTTGTTAAGATTTAAAGAATCTGGAAAGTTTATTGTTGCTTATTCTGATGCGTATACTCAAGGAGGATATTACTTATCATCGGTAGCAGATAAAATTGCTGTCAACCCGCAAGGGATGGTAGATTTACATGGAATGGCATCTACACCAATTTTTTTCAAAGAAGCTTTAGATAAATTGGGAATAGAAATTCAAATTTTCAAAGTAGGTACTTATAAATCTGCTGTTGAGCCATTTATATTAACAAGCATGAGTGATGCTAATAGAGAACAAGTATCATCTTATTTGAATGATTTGTGGAGCACTATAGGTGACGACATGGCAAAGTCACGCAATATTAACATCGATGAATTCAATGGAATAGTAAACGAAATGCCGATGATGCAAGATGTAGTATTTTTAGAAACACACAACTTAGTTGATACAATCTTGTATGAAACAGAAATGAAAAATTATATTCGTTCGTTATTAGATATCGATGAAGACAAGAAAATCCCTTCTGCAGGAGTATCAGACATGAAATCTGTAAAATCAACTAAAAAAGAGTCTTCTAAAAATCATATTGCTTTATTGTATGCTGTTGGAGAGATAAATTCTGGAACAGGATCAAGTAACATACAAGATAAATACCTTGTAAATGAAATAGAGAAATTACGTAAAAACGAAAATGTTAAAGCTGTAGTTTTACGTGTTAACTCTCCAGGAGGAAGTGCATATGCTTCAGAGCAAATATGGAAAGCCATCTCTGATTTAAAGACTGATAAACCTGTTGTTGTTTCGATGAGCGATGTAGCTGCATCGGGCGGATACTATATTTCATGTAATGCAAGTAAGATTGTGGCTCAACCAACGACCATTACAGGTTCGATTGGTATATTTGGAATGTTCCCGAACATGAAAAAGACATCAGAGAAACTTGGTTTAGATGTAGATGTTGTTAAAACTCATGAGTATGGTGATTTTGGAAACTTTGCCCGACCAATGAGAGATGGAGAAAAAGAAATACTTCAATCTTATGTTGAACGTGGTTATGATTTATTTCTCACTCGTTGTGCAGAAGGTCGAAACATTCCTAAGGATTCACTTGCCCTATATGCAGAAGGTCGTGTTTGGACTGGAAAACAGGCTAAAGAAATTGGTTTGGTTGATGAGCTGGGTGATTTGAAAAAAGCAATTGAAATTGCAGCCGATCTTGCAAGTATTGATGATTACCTTGTATATGAATATCCAAAAATGCGTACCTTTATTGAGGAACTTCTCGACAATAAGCAAAAAGACATTGCAGCTGAAACATTGAAAGAATACTTAGGTGATCATTACCAGATTCTATCTCTTGTGAAAAATATAAAGGAACAAGATTATGTGCAAGCAAGATTGCCTTACAATTTTAATGTAAACTAATAACCGACAACCAAAAAAAGTAACGTATCAATTCTATGTTTAAATCTGAACCTAAAATACGAACTGCATTAAGTCCGTTATCATGGATTTATGGTTTTGCTGTGGAATTGCGTAACTTTTTTTTTGACAACGGTATATTAAAACAAATAGAATATCCTATACCACTTATATGTGTGGGCAACTTAACAGTTGGTGGTACAGGAAAAACTCCTCATATTGAATATGTTATTCAAATACTTTCCGATAAATATAAAGTAGCAGTAGTTAGTAGAGGGTATAAAAGAAAAAGCAAATCTATGCAGGTGGTCAATACCAATTCTGATGTGAAGAGGGTAGGTGATGAACCATTACAAATTAAAAAGAAATACCCAGAAGCAACAGTTATAGTTGATAGAGATAGACGAAATGCTATTGAATATTTATTGAGTTTGAATGATGAAGAGAAACCTGATGTTGTTTTGCTTGATGATGGTTATCAACATCGCTATGTAAAACCATCATTATCTATTTTATTGGTAGATAGCAATAGACTAATCTACGAAGACAAACTGTTGCCTGCAGGAAGATTGAGAGAACCTCTAAGGCGAAAGGATAGGGCAGGTATTGTTATTGTTACTAAGTGTAGCGATGGAATGCAGCCAATCAACTTTCGAATCATAACAAATGGGTTAAATCTTTTCCCATATCAGTCACTTTATTTTACGAGGTTTGCTTATCAAGGATTGAAGCCTGTTTTTCCTGCTTTTAATACAGCTACTTATAGTTTGAATGATATTAAAGATAAACAAGTATTGCTTGTTACGGGTATTGCATCTACAAAATCATTAGAAGACAAGTTGTCGAAAAAAACCAATAATTTGCATACATTGTTTTTTCCAGATCATCATTTTTTTAATGAAGATGATATAAAAACGATTGAAAAACAATTTGCTGAACTATCAGAAGACAAAATAGTTATTACTACAGAGAAAGATGCCGTCCGATTAGAAGCAATGGGTTGTTTGAGTGACGATTTGAAAGAAAATCTGTTTTTTCTGCCAATAGAGGTATCATTTACAAAATTAAAAGAAAACGAATCATTTAATAAAAAAATAATTAATCATGTTAGAAACTATCAAAAAAACAGCCGACTATCTAAAAGATAAAATCGGAGATATACCCAACACAGCCATTATTCTGGGTACAGGATTAGGTGAATTAGTTCACGAGATTGACGATAAAAAAGAAATTCCATATCCTGAAATACCCAACTTTCCAGTTTCAACTGTCGAGGGTCATAGCGGTAAGCTAATTATAGGAACTTTGGGAGGGAAAAGAGTACTTGCTATGCAAGGACGCTTTCATTACTACGAGGGCTACACAATGAAAGAAGTTACTTTCCCTATACGTGTGTTTCAAGCACTGGGTATTGAGTATCTTTTTGTTTCTAATGCTGCAGGTGGCATGAACTCAAGCTTCAATGTAGGTGATATCATGCTTATTGAAGATCACATCAATCTATTTCCGGAACATCCACTACACGGTAAAAACTTCAATGAACTCGGAACTCGTTTCCCCGATATGAGCGAAGCATACAACAAAAAGTTACGCTTATTGGCAATGGAAATTGCAGATAAAAACAACATTAAACTTCAACACGGAGTCTATATTGGATTAACTGGTCCTACTTTCGAAACCCCAGCTGAGTATAACTGGCTTCGCATAATTGGTGGTGATGCAGTAGGTATGTCAACAGTACCCGAAGTGATTGTGGCAAATCATGCAAAAATGAAAGTATTGGCATTTTCAATCATTACAGATTTGGGAGTAATTGGAAAAATTGTAGAAGTGACTCACGAAGAGGTGCAAAAAGCTGCAAAAATAGCACAACCCAAGATGGCACAAATTATGCGTGAAATCATTCAAAGCATTTAAGTGATAAGTAATAAGTGATAAGTGGTAAATTGGTAAGTTGTAAATGTTTTTAATCAGCATCTTATTACTTATTACTTACCACTCATTTTATTATTACTATTTCTTACAACTTATTTATGAGAACAGAAATTTCAGAATTAGGCGAGTTTGGACTTATCAAGCATCTTACTAAAGACATTAAACTCACGCAACCAACATCGCTAAAGGGAGTAGGAGATGATGCGGCAGTAATTGATAATAAAGACAAACGCACACTAATTACTACCGACCTATTGCTCGAAGGTATTCATTTCGATTTAATTTATTTCCCCCTCAAACATTTAGGTTATAAGGCGGCAGTGGTAAATTTTTCGGATATTTACGCCATGAATGGAAAACCCCAACAGATTACTGTTTCATTGGGAATTTCTAAACGTTTCTCCGTTGAGGATTTGGAGGAGTTTTACGATGGAATAAAGCTTGCCTGCTCAACCTATCATGTGGATATTGTAGGAGGTGATACCACCTCGTCATTAACTGGCTTCACCATAAGTATCACCTGCATAGGTATTGCAAATGAAAAGAACATTATTTATCGAAATGGTGCAAAAGATACCGATCTTATATGTGTGTCAGGCGATTTGGGTGCTGCCTACATGGGATTGCAACTCTTGGAAAGAGAGAAAACAGTGTTTGAGGGACAAAAAGATTTCAATCCTGACTTTGCAGGCAAAGAATATCTATTGGAGCGTCAACTAAAACCTGAAGCCAGAAAAGATGTGATGGAAGAATTGAGCAAGTTAGCTATCTTACCTACCTCTATGATTGATATTTCAGACGGGCTATCATCTGATCTTTTGCATATATGTTCGCAAAGCAACGTGGGATGTCGTCTTTATGAAGAGCGATTGCCAATTGACTATCAAACAGCGATGATGGCTGAGTCTTTTAATCTAAATGTGTCTACTGTGGCTCTCAACGGTGGTGAGGATTACGAATTGCTCTTTACTGTTCCCATATCATTGCATGAGCAAGTGAAGATAGTTCCTGGAATTCATATTGTTGGACATATTACTGAAGCAAATGCAGCATGTAAGTTTGTAACTCGTGATGGACAAGAAATGGAGCTGCAAGCACAAGGATGGAACCCCATAAAAGAATAATATTTAATATTCATTGATTTTTTTACTCAATTAATTTTGTGTTTGAGAAAAACAAACTATCTTTGCAGTCGAAATTAAAACAAGCGCTGGTGCCATAGCTCAGTCGGTAGAGCAAAGGACTGAAAATCCTTGTGTCCCTGGTTCGATTCCAGGTGGCACCACTATTAACGCTGTAAGTCAACTACTTACAAAATTTACCTACAAAACTACCTACAAAAGTGATAAATTAGTATCATTCTTGTAGGTTTTTTTATTGATAAGGTTGTGAATGAAAAACCACTCAAATTTTCATCTGAATGGTTTTTTCTCTAAAAGTCCGTTGTTTCCACGTTGTTTTCACGTTGTTTTTTACAATCTTTGATATAATCTCATGTAGATTAGAAAACGACGAGTTAAATAATTCTCTTAGTAGATTGAAAAACGATTAAATTTAGATACTCCCATTTTTCCCATTTGAGTAGTTCAGAATGTTTGCCAAAAGTTGCCGAAAGTTGCCATTTTTTTACTCCAAAATTAGTGCAAATTAGTGCAAATTACTGCAATTTCCTTACTCCTAAATTACTGACAATTACTGCCAATTACCGCCAATTTTCAACTTTTCATTTTTGCCCTCAATTCTTCTTCAACTAAAAAAAGAGGTATATCAGTTCCATTATTTTTGCGTTCTAACAATTCGTTGACTGTTTTTAAAAACGCTTCCTTTGATGGTTCGAACAGAAAGAATGACTTTGCGCCAATTAGATTAAAAATAATTGATTCGAGTGCTTTTTTATCCAACTCATCAAAATATTTATTGATAAATCTGTTTAGTTCGTCCATGTTATTTATTCGTATTGTCTTCATCGTTTTTCAAATTAATAGTTATAACTCTGAATTCGTCTTTGTCTCTTAAGTCTTCAATAGATACGGCTTGTAACTGTGGCAAAATAAACTTGCTTAGGTCGATTATAAACCTCAATCTATCGCGAGGGGTTAACTCATTCATATCATTCTGCATCTGCTCTAGGTTGTCATCTATAAGCAATTGGAACGCTTTTCTTACTTGTTGGGTGGTTCTATTCTGAACGCCCTTGCGAGTTCCCAATTTACCCGCTCTACTTGCTAATTCTTTATTTCTAAATGCCATAATCTAAAATATTAATTGTTAAACTTCTATGTTATTAAGTGTTTGTTTAACACTATAGTCTCAACCTATCATTAACCTGTCAATCAATCGTTGTGCGGAATTAATAGCCTTGTGCAAGCTAATTCTAACACTTTGATGCTTCTCGTTTGGTTCTGTTTTATTTAGCATAATATCTGAACATGCTAAATTGTGAATACTCATTCTTAAACTTGTAATCATTACCTTTTCAGTTTTCTGTTTGTCTTTTTTTTCCATTGTCTTTTGTTTTTAAAATTATACATTCAATATATTTTTCACAATAATTTTTGATATTCGTTCATTAGTTCTTCAATATCTGCACCTGTATAACCTAAAAAATCTGTGCCATCTTTTATCTTTTGTTTTATTTCGTCAATATCAATTTCTGAAATAGGGTTGTAATATCGTGCGGGTCGTATTGGTTCATCTCTATCTTTATAATAAAATTTAGGTAGCCTTTTCGGGTCTCCTTTATCAAATAGATTTACACAATAGTTATTGTCATTAATTTGCTCTATCATCAAACCTTTGACAAAACAGGCTGTTACAAAACTATCAGCATCAATGTATGTATTATGAGAGATATAATTTTCGGCTAAATGCTTTAGTCTGTATGTAGTCCGATTGAAATTAATATAATCTCTAATTTCTGCTACCTCATCAATCCATTTCAAAGAGTTCAAGACCTCTCTATAAAATTGGGGTGATTCATGTAAATCATCCATTGTTATATTTCGCATCTTTGGCTTGTGATTCTTACAATTACAATTCTTGCAACTAATGCACTTCTTTTTTTCTGATACTTTCATGTTGTGATATTTTTGTAAATTAATAATTATGTTTCTGTGATATTATCTCTATCAAGTATCTAACTATCTGATTAGAAAGTTTTTAACTCGAATAGACAGTTATAGACAGTTCAATAGACAGTTTAGTTTGTTGAGTATCAAAGAGATGACAGTTAAGACGGTTATTTCATGAAATATTATTATTATTAATATCATTAATATCTCTATTATTACTATTATTATTTTCATTAAGTATTATATTTAACTGTCTTAACTGTCTATTTGGTTGATACAAAGGGTTTAAACTGTCTTTCTAACTGTCTGTTAACTGTCTGCAACTGTCTTTCTAACTGTCTTTTCAAATTAATCTTTGATGTGAATTATTAGAAAGGGTTCTTTTCCTCATTCTCACTCTCAAAAACTTTCTCCCATTTTCTCCACTGCGTGTTATACGTCCAACTTAATTTGTGATACTCTATCCAAATATCAATACGTCTCTTTGCATTGATATGATTGAATAGTTTTTTATATCTGTATGATTCTTCTTTATCGTGTACTTTTAAAAAATCGCTAACTTTAAATTCAGTTCTACCTTCCATCTCTCTCATTATCCTTTGCATTTCGTCCTCAATTACACTATTAGAGAAATACGCAAAATAATTATCTGATTCTTTTCTGTACTCAATTTCTATCAATCCATCATTTAGAAAAACCATGATACAGGTTAATATAAATTCATGAAATAATTGATACTCTTTTTCATTCCAATCTTGAAAAAAAGTCTCTCCAAAATATTCTAATGGTGTGTGACTTGCATTAAAGAAATTACTGAATTGATATTCTGCAAACCTTGCAATAGTTGAGGCTTCATCATTATTCTTTGGCACTATCCAATTAGTACTAATCATGAATTTAGGGCTTTGTGAATATGGTATCTCTATTGCCTTAGTTCCCTTTCTTTCTGCACTTATACCGCCTGTAATGTTTGTGTAAAGTGCATGGTAATTGAAATTTCTTGCTACATCATCAAGTAGATAGATTTTGTGATAGTTTTCTATATCTGCAAAAACGTGTCTATAATTTGGGTCAAATTCACTCCCACCTTTCATTATTGAGGGTTTAAATCTTCTCAATGCTAACATGATAAGGGTTTTACCTCTGCGACCGTTTCGGTTTACATCATCTGCACCTGCATCACTCCAAATGATTGCTTTGTTTTGTGCTAAATCTTTATGACTTGAAAGTAAACAACCGATTGCACTGTAAAAAGCTGTTACATCGTTTGCTTGTTTGGGTGTGATTGCGTTTTTATCGTGTCCTGCTATTGCGCATCTGATAAACTTTTCAAAGTTCCCTATCTCTCTATTTTCTACATCAAAGGGTTTTATCTCATGTTTCATTGATTCAGTTGGTAGAAATAGTTTCAACTCATCATATTTTATTATCTCAATCTGATAATTTCCCTTAGTGATTTTTGCAACTCCATTTTTAAACGGTATGTAAGTTGAATTTTTTGTGTCCATCTGTAAGTCATACGGTACTCCCTCTAATAAATTCCATACAGTGTTAACGCTTGCTCTTGATTTATGTAACTCATTTACTAAAATCGATTCTTTCGGGTGTCCTTTGAGTTTAGTTTTGAAAAGTGAAATGGTATCACTCTTAACATTAAACTCTCTCATTATTCCGTTATCGATTTTATAAACCACCGTTTCATCACGTCCTTGCTCTGATATTCTTACATAACCACCCGCTTTTAAAAACTCACTTGCTTTAAACGCATCAAACTTTCTTTTTCCGTCAAAAATCAACTGCTCAATATACTTTAGAACATCATCATATCCTTGCTCTATTAGATAGGTTTCTGCGCTCTTTTCGTTACCATTGAATCGTAACTTCACAAGCAAGTCAAAGGGACTGTAAACGTCGCCTACGTTGAAATTTGGATACTCATTCTCAACAATGAATATTCCGCTTGCCTTATCTATAGAAAGCGTTGATTTCTCAATATCATCATCAGGCATATCTTTTTTTTCGATGTTGTAGTAAGTTATACCTCTATTTGCGACACCAGTCCAATGAAGTCCGATGGACTGCATGATAGCCTCGTTTGGTAAAAGGTCGTTGAATACAACCGTATTAAATATGTGTTTGGCTATTTTTGTACTCATCTTCTCACTCCCTTCTTATTTGATATCACATCATCATTTGTTGAGTAGAAAACTGCACCATGCTTTGAGATTCTGCAAATACCTTTGTAAATTGGTTCAATGATTCCATTTTTTCGCATTTCAGAAACGTATCTACAAATATTTGCTCTCAAAATTCCTGTCTCAATTGATACCATTAGCATGGTTTTTGGTGTATGACTTGAAAAACAATGCCTTACTATTTGATATTGAGTAGAAAAATTTGTATATTTGCTTTTGCTATCGTGTGATATTTGGGGGGTTAATGCTTTTGCGTTCCCTCCTTTTCTTTTTTCTATCATGCTTTTTGCCCTCCCTCATTATTTTCAGCAAACAACTTTAACGCTGTTTCTGTATTAGTTAATAATACTTTCCCATTTTGAGCAACTGCACCCGCCAGCCATGTGTTTTTATACTTTTGCGCTGTTACCTTCGACACACCAAACAAGTCTGCAATACCTTGCAAGCCATGTACGTGTTTAGGTAGCTCCCTTTGTTCAACCTGTCTACTTGCACC
>JAQVZQ010000405.1 GCA_028708095.1 Dysgonamonadaceae bacterium | reverse complement strand
ATGGACCAACAGAAACAACAGTATGGTCGACAATAAAAGATTTAACTGGATCATCAGAGGTAGACATTGGAACACCTATAAGCAATACACAGATTTATATATTGGACAAGTATATGAACCTTGTTCCAATTGGTGTTGAAGGTGAACTATATATAGGAGGAGTAGGTCTTGCAAGAGGATATGTTTATAACTCCGAACTAACAGCAGAAAAATTTATTCCAAATCCTTTTATGGAGGGAGAAAAAATATATAAAACAGGGGATCTTGCAAGGTGGTTTCCAAAAGGTGACATAGAATTTTTGGGGCGAATAGATCACCAAATAAAACTACGAGGATTTAGGATAGAATTGGGCGAAATTGAGCACCATCTGTTGTCATACCCATCCATAACAAAAGCAGTAGTTATTGATAATGGAGCTGAAGAAGACAGTCAAAAATACCTGTGTGCGTATTATGTTTCAGACAAAGAAATTTTAATTAACGACTTAAAAAAACATCTGGCGAAAAACCTTCCATATTATATGATTCCTACCTATTATATGAAAATCGACGCTATTCCTCTTACTCCTAATGGTAAAATTGACCGAAAAGCTCTTCCGAAAATTGAAAAAGATAAAGTGATGAAGACTCGGTATCGTAAGCCTGAAACAGAGGTAGAAAAAAAACTGGCTAAAATGTGGAAAGATATCCTTAATATTAAACGCATTAGTAAAGATAGTAATTTTTTTGAACTTGGAGGCGATTCTCTTAATGTAATAACCCTCTTAAATCAAATTCATAAATCTTTTAACGTTGAACTTACTTTTGATAACATTAGTGAGATGCCTACATTAACTGAAATGTCAGCTCACATTGATTCTACAAAAAGAAATGCATTTACACCCATTCCAGTAGCAGAAAAAAGAGAGCATTATCCTTTGTTAGCCTCTCAGAAAAGAATCTATATTCTGTCATCCATGGAAAATGAAAGTTTAAACTATAACATGCCTTTTGCACTTGAACTAGATGGACAAGCAGATGAGAAAAAAATATCAGAGATATTTTATAAACTAATAGAAAGGCATGAAGCATTAAGAACCTCGTTTAATGTAGTTAATGGTGAACCTGTACAGATTATTCATGATAATGTTAGTTTTTCTATTTCATTTGAAGATTGCACTAAAGAAGGTATCAATAGCTTTATAAAAAAGCATATAAGATCCTTCAAATTGGACAAGGCACCTTTATTAAGGGTTTCCATAGCTAAATTAAGTAACAATAAACGAATCATGTTTATGGATATGCATCATATTATATCGGACGGTATTTCGGTAATAACACTCCTAAATGAATTTTCATCTTTATATGATGATAATACGCTCCCTACTCCAACAGTATGCTATAAAGACTATGTTGTGTGGAAAAACAGCATAGATTTGAGTTCACAGAAAGAATACTGGATGCAAGTGTATAATGATGAAGTTCCTGTTGCAGACCTTCATTATGATTTTGAAAGACCATTAACCCAAAGCTACTATGGGAAAAAACTGCATTTTACCATTAATAAAACTTTATCGAAAAAAATTAATAAAGTTGTGAAAAACAATGGAACAACAGCATTTACGCTTATGTTTGCTGCCTATAACATATTGCTGTCAAAGTATTCAGGGCAGGAAGATATTATTGTAGGAATTCCTGTGGCTGGTAGGAGACATCCGGATATAGATAAAATGATTGGTATGTTTGTGAACACTGTTGCTTTAAGAAATAAACCTTTTGGAAAAAAAACATTTATTGAATTCCTTGCTGAAGTACGAGATAATTCTTTCAAAGCGTTTGAAAATCAAGATTATCCTTTTGAAGAACTGGTTAGTAACTTGAAGATACCTAGAAATTTAAACCGAAATCCACTTTTTGATACTATGTTTATATACCAAAAAGTGGACAGTCCCCATTTTGAGAATAAGGAAATACATATCGCTCAGTATCAATTTGATAGCGATATATCCAAATTTGATATATCACTTGAGATAACCGATATGGCGGGTGAATTTTCTTTCACAATCGAATACTGCACTGATTTGTTTAAACATGATACAATTCAAAGAATGGGTGAACACTACTTAAACATACTAAAATCCGTAACAGACAGTGTTGAGATAAAAATCACTGAGATCGAAATGTTAACTTCATATGAAAAAAATATGATTCTACATGTTTTTAACGATACTTCAGTCGATTTTCAACGAGAAAAAACAATACACCAATTATTTGAAGAGCAGGCGGAAAAAACTCCTGATGCTATTGCTATTGTTTTTGAAGGTAATAAATATACATACAAGCAATTAAATGAAGCTTCAAACAAGCTGGCATTATATTTGAGAGAAAAATACATAGCACCGAACAAAATAGTTGGAATCATGGTAAACCGTTCTTTTGAAATGATGGTAGGGATTTTGGCTGTTCTTAAAGCTGGCGGTTGCTATTTACCAATTGATCCGGCCTATCCTGAGGAACGAATAGATTATATTTTAAAGGATAGCGGTGCTAAGATTGTTTTGACACAAGAAGAACATAAAAGTAAGATATTATCCAATCAAGAGATAATTGATATTTATGATGATGAAATAACTTCTTACGGGATTCAAAATCCACAAAATGCCAACCGCGGTGAAGATTTAGCCTACGTAATTTATACATCCGGTAGCACTGGTAATCCAAAGGGAGTAATGCTTAAACACAGTTCTCTAATGAACTTAGAAAAGGGTGTCTCAGACTATATTTGTTTATTATCTGGGAAGACAATAATTTCTCTAACTACAATTTCTTTTGATATTTTTATTTTCGAGACTTTAATTCCATTATCAAAAGGGATGACAGTTATAATTACAAATGAAGAACAACAACGGTTACCTCGATTGCAGGCTGAATTATTTTTAAAATATGAAATTGATACCTTACAGACTACTCCATCAAGAATGGATTTTATTTTAAAAAGCAAATATAAGAAGTCAATATTAAATAATGTTAGTTACATATTACTTGGTGGTGAAGTGTTTTCTACAAAGCTTTATTCGAGTTTAAAGAAATACACGAATG
>JAQVZQ010000072.1 GCA_028708095.1 Dysgonamonadaceae bacterium | reverse complement strand
AATTTAGATGTCAGTGTTTCTACTTTTTCATCGGTTCCGGCAATGCCAACAACGCGACAGCCTAATATTTTACCAATCTGTCCTGCCGTGCTTCCTACAGCACCTGCAGCACCCGAAACAACAATGGTTTCATCCGCTTTGGGTTTACCTATTTGCGTTAGTCCCATATATGCAGTTATTCCTGGCATACCTATAACTCCCAAGTAGGCAGAAAGGGGCTTTACTGATGGGTCTAATTTTTGTAATCCTTCACCATTCGATAATTGATATTCTTTCCACTCCAATCTATCGGTTACAAAGTCACCTTTTTTAAATTTTTCATTTTTTGACTCTACAACTTCTGCTACGATTCCTGAACTGATAGGTTTATTGAGTTTAAATGGTGGAACATAAGAGTCGGCATCACTCATCCTGCCACGCAAATAAGGATCAACAGAAACGAAAACTGTTTTTAATAATAGTTCTCCTTGCATCAGTTCGGGCATTTTTTCTTCAATCAGTTCAAAGTCTGAAAGGTGAGGAGTTCCTTTTGGTCGGCTTTTGAGTATAATTACTTTATTCATAGTGTAATGATTTTAATTGATTATTTAGTTTCGTTTCACTAAGAAACGGAAAAGTATTTTATAAGATTTTGATGAAGAAAATGTAAAGCTCCATTAATTAAAACACTCTGTATAAGATATTGTTCTTTTATAATAAAACGCTTTGTCTAAAATGGATGGGACATTGTTATTAAATACATCAATTTAACTTTTAAAGTGCAATCTTTCTTTTTTCAAATCATCTAAATCTACTTTATAATCAATTGCTATTTCTGCTCTTTCAAAAGCATGACGAGCATTCATCAGGGTTATTTCTTTTACCTCATCAGAAGTAAAGGAGTAGATGGAAGTAAATGCTTTTTGCATCCGAATCATTACTTCGATATTGCTTGCACCATCTCGTGCAATGGGTCTAAATGCATCTTCGAAAAGATCAGCAGGCTGTATGTCAGGAACCTCAATCCTTGTATATTTAACCTTTGGAATATTACCACTGATATCTTTTTTAAACCACAATGCGAACAACCTTACATAAGAATTGATGATGGCCACTGCAGTTCCAGGATCATTGATGCCTGGAGATAATGCTCTGCTGGCTATTTCACTGAGTGCAATGAGGCCAAAGCGAGGATCATTGTAAAATGAGCGATTTCTTCCAATTATAAAAGCCTTACTGAGTTTTTCTTTTTCCTTGAAAGATATATCTTTCTTTCCCGAAACAATAAATGCGAGTGTTTTATCTGGGGAAATAAAACTTCCTGGCATGCAGGTAAGGGTAACAATAACTTTCAATTGCTCTGCCCAAACTTGGAGATTCTCCATATTTACATATTGAATATAGCCAATTTCTTCACTATACAAAGGTATTCCTTTATCAACTCTATCTATGATTGGGGAGCCACCTAAGCGAGGGGCTTTAATTCTTTTTTCAAATATCTTTGCAGTCACATCTTCAATTTTTTTGATGGTATATCCAAGCCGTCCCAACTTTGATATGCGTTGCACCCATCTAAGAAAAGTGACAATAACCAATAAAAACACTGTGAGTGTGAGAACGAAAAGTACAAAATACCCTGCTTTACCATAATATCCATTTTTAAACGCAACAGATGCTACGATGCTGAAAATAAATGATCCAATATAAATTGACAGCGCGTTTTGAGATACATCATCGGCTACTACTAATTTAAAAGATCTGGGTGTTGCAGTTGCGCTTGCTGCTGCAAAAGCTGAAAGCATAGATCCGACTGCAAAAATGGCAATTACCAACATGCTATTTGCAAGCGTACTGAGCAAATCATCAAGTGAGTCTTTTTGAATATCGGGGACAATGTCTGTCAAGAATGTATCATCGGCCAAGTGTGCAATCAATGCGCCACCAATCGAAAATAGACAGAATACTAAAGGCTTAAAATAGAGCTTATCCGAAAGTCGAGAGAGATAGAAAATGATGTTTTGGCGCATAACAGATAGTTTGGGTGATGATTTAGCTGAGTTTCCACTTATCGTTGAGTATTCATCATAACAAGAAAGCTTATCCTTTAGTTTTATTTACTACTCTTCTTTCTATATATTTTTATCAAAATATTATATCATTCTCTTTATCCAATTAAAATACTTAAACGGCACATACTTAACCGGTATATCCACCCAAGTAGGAGTGTTTACAACTGATCTTTTGTTGCTAAATACCAAGAAGCTTTCATGTCCATGATATCTTCCCATGCCACTATTGCCAACTCCTCCAAAGGGGAGATGATGATTGGCTACGTGCATAATGGTATCGTTGATGCAAGCACCACCAGACGAAGAGTTTTTCAATATTTTCTTGGCTGTATCGTTATTTCCAAAGTAGTAGAAAGCCAAAGGTTTTTCATTATTATTAATGTATGTAAGGGGTTCATCAAGAGCATCAAAAGTCATTACAGGCAGAATAGGACCGAATATCTCTTGTTGCATAATCTTATGTTCTCTCTTTACATTATCTATGATGGTAGGAGAAATGTATCGTTCTTTAAAATCAACTTCGCCTCCCGAATGTATTGTTCCCTCTTGAAGTAAACCTGCTAATCGGTTCATAGCTTCATCATTAACTATACGAGGGAAGAAACGACTTTGCTTTGTGTTTTCACCATACATTTTCCTTACCTGAAACACAATCTTATTCAGTAGTTCATCTTTAATGGAATGGTGTGCAAACAGATAGTCGGGAGCAATGCAAGTTTGTCCCGCATTAATAAGTTTTCCAAAAACAATTCGCTTAGCGGCAATGTCAAGATTGGCGTCTTTGTCTACAATGCAAGGGCTTTTTCCTCCAAGTTCAAGCACAACAGGAGTTAGTTTTTCTGCTGCGGCTTTCATCACAACTTTACCCACCTTTGGACTACCAGTAAAGAATATTAAATCGAAACGTTGTTTGAATAATAAGGTGTTTGTTTCTTTTCCTCCTTTAACGAGGGCAATGTAATTAGTGGGGAATGTTTCTGCTATCAACTCTTCCATCAACTTTGCAACTGTGGGTGTGTCGGGCGATGGTTTAAGGATGGAGCAACATCCTGAAGATATGGAACCAATAAGTGGATTGAAAAGTAATTGAAAAGGGTAGTTCCATGGTGCAACAATCAAGCTAATGCCCAACGGTTCGTATATTATTTTGCTTGACGATGGACGTAAGTAGATAGGTGTAGGAACTCGCTTTGGCTTTGACCATTTCTTCAAGTGCTTGATGTGATTGTCAATCTCACTTAACACAATGCTAATTTCTGTCAAATAGGCCTCTTCAGGAGATTTATGCAAATCGTTCCACAGCGCCTCTTGAATTTTATCTTGATTCTCAAGCACTACTTTTTTCAACTTCATCAGTTGTTTTATTCTGAACTTAATGTCCTTTGTTTGGTGTGTAGCAAAGAAAGCTTTTTGGCTTTCGAGGAGTTCTATAATTATGCTTTCTGGTGTTTCATTCATTGGGTTATTATTTTAAAAAAAATCTGAGGTTGTTTTTATCGGTCATTACGGTTGTCAAAGTGCTAACTCTCCATTCTTGGAATTACACCCGCTGCAACTCCCAGCTTGTCCAAGTTCTTATATGCCACTTCTGCTAAACTGGATGACTTCTCCATTTTCTCTATTTCTGCCATGTCACTTGTTTCATAAATACGATCCAGTGCTTGTTTGGTGTTTTGGTTGGTTGCAATTATTTCGAACCGATTGGCAAACGAAGTGATATTGCTATCAGGAGGTAATAAATCTTGTGTAGGTGGATAAAGCATCCATGTTCTGCATGTAAAGACGGTGTATTTATGTTCGGGAAAGTAGGTAGTAAAAAAGTCATGAGCTAATTTAAAAGATTCATCAATTTTTTCTGGACGTAAATCAGCATCGGTCTGAATGTGCACATTGATAATTGGTTCTCCTTCAGGAAAGCGTTTTTTCATCTCATCCGAAAATGGCATATAGTCATAATCTTGACGCTCAATTTCGGCATTTGAAAAATGAAACTTTTGAAACCTCAATGAACCCAAATCAAATATCTCTCCTTTGTAGATAAAGCGCAACCATAGTGCATCGCGATCCGTCACTCCATATTCACCATTTATTTCGTAGTAGCGATTAATGCGATAGCTAATGTCATCCAGGCTATCATAGAAAATTCTATCAGGGATGTTCCTACTATCAAAAAACTTTTTAAGTGGAATTAATTCGTATATCAGGGTGAACACCTTATCTTTCACTGATAAATCTAACAAAGGATTATCAGGGAAATCATATTTATAGGGTTCTTCAATCAGAGGAGTAAAGTCGTCAGGAAACTCACTTCTAATGTATTCGATAAAGTCCTTATTAAAATGTGCTTTGGTTAATGTTTCAATTATCTTGTTTTTCATCAAAAAATTTCAACTTTAAAATTTGTTTTTATGTTGCGATTATGAAGATATAATAAATTAGTCAGTTCATCAAATATTTCTACATTATGAAATAAACTTACGATAAATGGTTGTTGTTATGGCTCGCAACTCAAAGAAGTTATCATTTGCAATCTAATGTGCGCTATCACAAAGTAGGTCTTGTTTTTATTTATTTTAATAGGAGTTTTGAGAGTAAAAAACACTTGATGCTAAAATTATTTGAAATAAGCTATATTGAAATAAGCTATATGTTATATATTGACGTTTAATTAGTCTGATATAACTATCATTAGAGCAATACTCTACCTTATTTTAGTCCGTTAATTTTTTTCGATATTATATCGGATAACTTCTTTGCTCCATTCTCTGATAAGTGATCTGCATCGTAAAAATCAATTGCTGTAAAACTTGAGTCATTTATTAAATTATAATACTGACAATTTTCGTATTTAGATGCTACTGCATTTGCTGTTTTTACAGTCATGCTTAATTGATGGTCATCTAAGTTATCAATATATGTTTGATATGCAGGAGGTGTTAATAAGATTAATTTAATTTTATTTATTTTACACCATTCTGCAATTGAATATAGCAGTTTTACATTTTCTTCAAAAGTTCTCTTTGTAGCTTCAAGTCTAACATCAAAGGTGTTTCTAAGAGCGGCCGATTCTCCAGTCTCTATTAAACTAACTGCATTTTTAGAATTATGATCTGTTCCCCAACCAAACTCATCACTATAAACATGGATTTTGCGTTTAATATAATAACCACCAAGTCTGAAAACATTAATTTTAAAATCATTGCTTAATAATTCCGAATAATCTGATAAGTGGTGGGGTTTATTAATATCATAATATATTACATAATTCTTAATTCTCCAAGATTCCATGTTTGTTTCAAGGGTAGTGAAAAAAGTGAAATAAGAAATGGGCAAGACGACTGTTTTTAAGTTTTTAAAATTGTCTCGGTATTTATTTATTATTTCATAATCAAAATCTATGGATTGAGATACATAGCCTGCATTAAAACTCTTAGGGCTTAAATATTTAGGACTAATTCCATAGTATGCATGAGAACTCCCTAAAACAAGTGTTTCTATATTATTTGAATTTGAATCTAAGTAATTTTTTTTGAGCTTATAATCATTGGGCAAAAATCTTAAAGTAACCTCCATTCCTATAAAAATCAGAAAAATTGGTAGTGCCAACAATTGCTATATTGGTGATAAATTTTCTCATAATCTAAAATTGAAAAAAAATAAACTTATAAAGTCAAATATCAGTTTTTAAAAATTATAACAAAAAAGACTCTCTTTTAGTTTACAGGCAACAAAGTAAAATTATCTCGACATGTTCGTTTCTTAAAGTCATGAAGTTAAATCGATGATAGTCTGCATGCTAACCATCAGGGTTGGCTTTAGCATCATATTCAATTTCAAAAAATGTGGATAAAGCCAAAAAAGATCCACAAAAACAAGTAGTCCGTCAACAAAAGTCAACTGTGGAAAATATAGATGCCTATCCGTATCATTAGTAAATGATATAATTTCTTTTTCTGAAGAAACCCACACGAAAGGAATCGTGCGGGAGCGATGTACCTTTCACGCCAGCGTAGTGTAGTAAAAGCTCTTAATCAAGACTTACACAACTTTTACCACCGAAAATTATAAATTAAAAAGATGAAAACAGCAAACTCACAGAAAGATTGCTGTTTCAAGAGTAGATTTTGTTGTTCACTACAAAAAACTGGAGTGAGAAATGTTGATTTTAACATCCTACTAAGTTTATGGTACATTTATCGATTGAAATTTGCATCCACTGTATAAAATTATTCCATAAAGCACCTTTCCTGATAGGTTTTAGAAAAAAATGCTGTTAGAGAGACAAAAATCATTTCTTCCGTCGAAGATTGGACGAACAAGAGATGAAAACGCAATCTTCCATTGAAGAAATGTTTAGAAATGCACAAATGCACTTTTGTTTAAAGTATACTGGATTTCGGGGAGATAAATGAAGAAAAAATGGGAGTAAATCTGATTTTCTTCTCTTGTTTGTCAAATTTTTCATAAAAGATTTGAAATTCGACTGTTGTTCGTCAGAAAAATTGCGGCAGATTCGATTTTCAACACCCTTTCGTCAAATCTTCCGTTGAAGATTCAAGTTTCAACTGTTGACAATGAAATCTTCCATCGAAGAAATGTTTAGAAAAGATTTTTGGTAGTTGTTGTGTGTGCTTAATTATTGATACAAAAAAAGCGTATTCCTTATTTTACAAGAATACGCTTTAAATCTTAGATTTGAGTAGTTGTTTTACCTACTTAAACTCACTAAATATAACCTCTTTAAATATCTCACTCACTGTTGGATGTGGGAAAACAACTTCCTTCAATTCCTCCAGTGTCATTTCTTGCTCAATGGCCATACATGCACCGTATATCATTTCACTACTGGGGTTACCCAACATGTGAACACCAATAACCTCTCCATATTTTTCTCCAATCAATATTTTGCACAATCCGTTGAAGCCTTCATTTTCAATGGAAAAACGTCCAGCATAAGTCATGGGTAGTTTGGCTACTTTATAAACAATGTTTTTCTTTTTGGCTGACTCTTCTGTTTCGCCAACTCCCGCCACTTCAGGATTGATATAAACAACTCCTGGTATAGCGTTGTAGCGCATAATATCGTTCCTGCCAGTTAGGTTGTTAACTACTACCTCTCCTTCACGGCTGGCAGTGTGTGCCAGTAATGAGAATCCTGTTACATCTCCAGCTGCATAAACATTAGGAACATTGGTGCGCATTTTCTCGTCTACTTTAATTCCGCCTCTGTCCAACTCAATATTTAAGTTTTCTAAGCCAAACCCTTTGGTTACTGGACGACGCCCAACGCTAAGCAATATTTTCTCACCTTCAACGGTTTCTGTTTTACCATCTTTTTCAAAAGTCACTTTGTTTCCATCTACCTTTGTCACTTTAGCTTCCATGTGAAAGTCAATTCCTTTTTTTGCAAATAATTTACGAACTGTTGCAGATATTTCTCCATCCAATCCACCCAGTATCTCAGGCAGCATCTCTACAACTGTTACCTTAGTGCCTAATCCTTGATAGAAACAAGCAAATTCCATTCCAATAACACCACCACCAATCACAATCAGTGATTCTGGGCGTTCTTTCATTTCCAGAATCTCGCGGTTAGTTAAAATTAAATCTCCTGCTTCTTTCAATCCTAGTATAGGAGGAACGGATGATTCAGAGCCAGTACAAATAAGTACATTTTTACCAACATATTTTTCGCCATTGCAGCTTATTTCTACTCCATCGTTATTTCTACTTTGCAGTACAGCCTCGCCTTCAACAACTTCAACCTTGTTTGATTTCATTTTCATGCTAACGCCACCAACTAATTTTCGAACCAGTTTGTTTTTTCGTGACACCATTTTTGCATAGTCGAAATTCACATTGTCGGCAATAATACCAAACTTTTCACCCTCTAATGCATGCTCATACAATTTGGCACTATAGAGCAATGCTTTGGTGGGAATACATCCTTCATTTAGGCAAACACCACCCATTGATTTCTTTTCAAATAAAACCACTTTCAATCCTTTGCTACCAGCGCGTTCTGCTGCTACGTAACCGGCAGGACCTCCGCCAATAATCATCAAATCAAACATCTATAATTTATTTTTTAGGTTATCTTATTATCAGATAAAATGCTTTTAAATTTGCACAATAAGCATTTATCACCTTTGCATTAGTCAAAGATACATTTTTTATGTAACAGAGTAAGAGTCTTGAGCAAATAATTGTTTATGAAAAAGCTATATCTTTATGTTCTATACACAATATTCTGAATCATCTGAATAAGTTTGTTGCTTTGCTCAATAATTCTTGTTTATCAACAAATTGATAAGCTAATCTGTTCAAACTTGAATTGTTTTTAATTACTGGGCAAGCGTCGTATTTATATATCCTAAAGTCCTTCAGGTTTCATTTTCGTGGTTTAAGGCTTATCAAAAAAGGGAGGTGTAGCAGTAAGGTCTTTATATTTTGAGAGAAAAAGTATAATATTTTACCTCAACTATAAAATCCCACTAATAATTATCAGCAGGATATATTGTATTTATTTTATTCTGTTCTTTTCTACTCAGAAGAATGATGTATTTATTAATGCAGTGTTAAGAATGCAACTTTGCGTCTACTCCGAAAAGTCAATTTCATTCATTTTCAACCCTAAATCTCCTCAAGAGAATTTTAGCAGAGTGCTGATTTTAGGCATTTCCCTTGAGAAACAAAGGGTAGAAAAAGATTAATAGCATTTGAGTTTTTTCGGAGTTGACTTAACTTTAATAATTTTCTAATACTCATCTTCATTAAAGAAGAAGTCCTCTTTGGTTGGATAATCAGGCCAAATGTCTTCGATCGATTCAAATACTTCGCCTTCATCTTCTATTTCTTGCAAGTTTTCAACAACTTCCATCGGAGCTCCAGAGCGTTGGGCAAAGTCGATGAGCTCATCCTTAGTAGCTGGCCAAGGAGCATCCTCTAATTTAGAAGCTAATTCAAGTGTCCAATACATATTCTATAATCCTTTCTTTTCAAATTTTTAGTTAATTCTATATTTTCCGCAAATGTAATAAAAATAATCAATAATGCACCATTATTCCCAATACATTTCTTTTCCGGTTCTTAAACTCTCAAGCCGTGCAGTTAAGAAAAAGAAATCTGATAACCTGTTCAAGAAAATTAAAATCATTTCATGAATAGGGAACTCATTAGCAACCTTATATACATTTCTCTCGGCTCGACGACATACTGTGCGGCAAATGTGAGCCCGTGCAGCAGACTCACTTCCTCCTGGAAGAATAAAGCGACTTAGTTTTGGCAGTTTCTCATCCATTAAGTCCATCATTGTCTCCAGTGCTTCAATATCTTTTTCGGTAATAATGACTGCTGATTGAGGTGTGACGGCTTCTGTTTCAGTGGCTAAATATGAACCCACAACAAACAATTTATTTTGGATATAAAAAAGAAATTCATTTAATTCTTCGTCTTTCACCTCACATATCAGTAGGCCAATAAAGCTATTTAACTCGTCAACTGTACCATAAGCATCTAATCTTATGTGGGTTTTATCAACACGCTTTCCACCTACTAATGAGGTTTTGCCTTTGTCGCCTGTTTTTGTATAAATAGTGCTTTTTGTCATTTCAATTTCTTATTTGTTTTCAACATTTTATTTAGCATCCCCTGTTGTGATTAAAAATAAACATCATAGTTTAATTTGGGAAGAAAAGGTTTGAAGAAACCTATACAAATATCTCCTAAATCAAAGCTCATAGTGAGTGTTTCAATATTCAAAATACTTTTCCATAACTCTTTGTTTTGTTTCTGTTTCTGTACATTGTTTACCACTATAAAACCTTCAGATTGAATATTGTTTTTAATTATCGATAGTAGCTCGCTGTGCTCTAATGTACATAAACCTAATTCCACTACTATAGCATCAAACTTGTTGTTTATGTTCTTTAACTTGCGATCAAATACAACTTTGTTGCCGATATGAGATAACAAAGATTGAGCTGATTTGATCTTTTCTTCATCTTCTTCTATACAAGTAATTGTTATTGCCTTTGACGTACCTCCTATATATAACGTATTTATTCCTAATCCTGAGCCTATTTCAAGAATATTTTTAGATTTAAACCTATTTATCAATCTAAATAACAACTCTGCATACTTCCAATTGGACTCTTTTGTAAGTCCTGCGGTGGTTATTTGCTCTTTGTTATCTTCGTAAATATAATATTTATGAGGTGTGTGGATGGTGTTATTTATAAGTTCAAAAGCAAATTGAGAATGAACACCAAATCCTGCAGCATGTCTTTTGCGATTGATATATTTAATGGGATTTATAAGGTTTCTCACAAGTATACTATGTTTTATTATTGCTTTTTACAAATCAAAACCACTGCATAAGCTGTTATGCCCTCTTCTCTTCCAACGAAGCCCATTTTTTCTGATGTTGTTGCCTTTACTGATACATTGTCTGTTTCAACTTTTAAAATATCAGTTAAAGTTAACTGAATATCTGATATATAAGGATTTAGCTTTGGTTGTTCAGCACAAACAGTAGCATCAATATTTCCGATGGAGTATCCTTTGCTGTGTAATAGTTCAACAGTTCTTTTAAGCAAAACCTTGCTATCTATGTTTTTGAACTCTTCGGCAGTGTCAGGGAAATTATAGCCTATATCTCGCAAGTTAGCTGCTCCTAACAAAGCATCGCATATAGCATGAATGAGAACATCGGCGTCAGAGTGGCCATACAACCCTTTTGAGTAGTCAATCTTTAGTCCACCTATCCAAAGCTCACGTCCTTCTTGGAGGCGGTGCATGTCGTATCCAAACCCTACTTTAATATTCATCTGTTTTTTTTGATATTAATGATTAACGATAGTACGAGTTATAATGTTCGCACGCTAATAGAATGAATTGTAACCTTTACTTTAAAAAATTGATAAAATAGTTTGAAGTGCTATCTATTTAATGTTGAATTCCAACAGTTTTCTGTTTTCTACATACCCTTCTAAATGGTCGTCTATTTTTACTGGTCCAATTCCAGCAGGAGTTCCCGTGAATATGAGGTCGCCAATTTTTAATGTGAAGAACTGGCTGACATAAGAAATAATTTTATCAACTGAATAAATCATCTCCGATGTATTGCCTCGCTGCACTGTTGTAGAATTAATGTTTAAATGGAAATCAATATTTTGTATGTCCTTAAAGTCCTCTTTAGAAACAAAACTACCTATTGCAGCTGAATTATCAAAGCTTTTTGAAATTTCCCACGGTAGACCTTTTTCTTTTAAACTACGCTGTAAGTCGCGAGCAGTGAAATCTATGCCTACAGTAAGCTCGTCATAATAACGATGAGCAAAATTTTCGGCGATATGTTTTCCCAAACGGTTAATTCTTATTACAATTTCGGTTTCGTAGTGTAGTTCGTTTGAAAAATCGGGAATAAAAAATGGTTTACCATCTTTTAATTGTGCCGACTCAGGTTTCATGAAAATTACGGGTTCTTCACTACGAAAAGTTCTTTTCATTTCCTCATTGTGTGACTCATAATTGAGTCCAACAGCTAATATTTTCATAACAGTGCCGATAGATGTATAATTGAGCTATATATTGTGTGTGTGTGTCAAAAAAAGACACTTGGTTTGGAGTCTTTTCTTATCAAGACTACTTATTATCTTTTGCTGCGGTATTCATTGATAAACGATTAAACATTACAGCCAAATGAGCATAAAGAGATGTGTTTTGCAATACAATATTTTCTGGAACTCTTATTCTGAAAGGAGTAAAATTCCATATTGCACCAATTCCATTTTGAATTAAAAAATCGGCAGTCTCTTGTGCAATATCTGGTGGAACAGTCAAAATACCTATATCTGCTTTTAAGTCTTTTTTACGCATCGCAAATTCGCTTACATCGAAAACCGGTATATTGTTTATTGTTGTGCCAACAATATTTTCATCAATATCAAAACCTGCAAATATTTTCAATCCATATTGCTCCAGTCCTGAGTCGCTTAACAGTGCTGCCCCTAAGCTTCCTACTCCTAAAACTACTGCTCTATGTTGTGAGGTGAAGCCTAAGAAATTCTCAAGCACCTCAATGAGCACAACTAATTCATAGCCCACTCTGGTTTTACCTGCTACATTAACATAAGAGAGGTCTTTTGCAATCTGAGTGGATGAAACATTTATTTTTTTTGCAATCTGTGTCGTAGAAACATGGGTTTGTCCTTTCTTTTTCAACAATTTAATATAAGCTAAATACCACGGTAATCTTCTTAACGCAGGCTCAGGTATATTCCAATTGGGCACAGAAGAGTTAGACATAACTTGAAAGTATTTAATTTTGAACAGATTATAAACTATAAATGCAAAGTTATTGATTTTATCGGACTTAATTCCATTAAAAGAAATATTTCTTTAATTAAGCGTGCTTGCTGGTTTATTTTTTAGAATGAATTATATAAACCTTGAATTGATTGTATACATATATCGTTCAAAAATGAAAATGTGCTGGTGAAATAGTAGTGGCGTTGCCTGCGTGTCCGCCATCTATATTTAAAAGGCACATCTGTAGGGGTCGACCTGCGTGTCGACCCGTTGGTAAATCAATAGAGGTATGTATTTCTTTCCGCTGGTGCTTATATCCAGACCAGTGTCTTTGTACATCAAATCATTGATTCGTAATTCAATGTCGTTTAGTTAGTGATATGCTATAACCTTTTGTAATTCATTGAGTAAGGCTTTTTGGGTCGATGATTTCGTTTAAAAGATCTGCCAGGTCTAATAATTTCTCTAGTTTTGCAAACTACA
>JAQVZQ010000404.1 GCA_028708095.1 Dysgonamonadaceae bacterium | reverse complement strand
GTGACTTTTATCGTCAACAAATAATTCGCAGGCTTTTTATTGCTTCCTCTAATAAAACAACCAGCATCTTTTATCCCGTCATTTAGACTTTCAATGAATGTATCAAGCAGTTCCTGATTAGGCTTCCCTGTCGACCAAAAATCACTTTCTTCATCACTAACAAAAATTTCATCTATCACCTGTGAATAATCAAGATTAACCTTGAAGTATTTTTCGTTAGCAATAAAATCAACGGATTGTTTAGGACTCTTACTTTGCGCAGAAGCAATTGGGAATAAGCCTATTAATAAGGCAACAATAAGTATCAGTTTTTTCACGACTTAATTATTTAATTGAGCAAAGATAATTTAGTTTTGCGATAGTTATTGTCATGGAAAAATTCTGTTTGCAGCGGGTTAGATAAAAATTTTAGCGTCTGCCACTAATGCAGCCTCTTCCCATTATCAAGAATTGCGCGGTATATTCCAAAATCATCATAAAAAGGCCTGTCACAATACACTTTGTGAGGAGTTTGAGCAATGAACAAACTGGCTGTTAATAAATGAATTATGAGTAATGAAATTGATTTTTTCATGGTTTCTAATCATACAACGATACTTCTATCTCGCGACAGTTTCTGTCACAAGCAAAAAACAAAAGTTATCATTCAGGAAGTAACTTAAACAAGATTCACATTACAATAAATTCAGTAACTTGCACAAGCAAATCTAAATGAAATTTAAAATGGCGACTATCAAGGAACTTACAGACATCATTGTAAGGTTTACTGAAGAACGAGACTGGGACCAGTTTCATAATCCAAAGGATTTAGCACTGGCATTATCAATTGAGGCATCCGAACTCAATCAGCTTTTCTTGTGGAAACCAGCGGAACAAGCTAATAGAGAAAAAGTTAAGGAAGAATTAGCAGATGTACTAAACTATGCTTTTCTCCTGGCCGATAAATACAAATTTGATATATCTCAAATTATTCTTGATAAGATTCAACAAAACGCTAAAAAGTATCCGGTCAGCAAGGCAAAAGGGACGGCAAAAAAATATAATGAGCTATGATAGTATACAGGAATGATTTCAAAGGATTCCATAATGATATCATCTCCAATGATATTGAAACTAAGATTAATCAATGCCTTATAGAAACTTTACAGATTGGAGCCTCAAAAAGTTCATTAAGATCTTATCATAATTCCTTGGAAAAGATGTATACAGTTCTATCGGGTGGTATTATACCTGATGATTGTGGTATCTCAATTGAGTATAATATTCCTCCGACAGGATTGAGAATAGATTTTATGCTGAGTGGATACGGCCCTAAAGATGAGAAGAATATCGTCATCATAGAGCTTAAGCAATGGGAGAATGCTTATATCACAAACATGGATGGTATCGTAAATACTTTTACGGGCGGGCATTATCAAAATGTTGACCATCCTTCATACCAAGCATTAACATACTCTGATTTTTTAAAATATTTTAATTCAACCGTCAGTAAAGACAATATAAATCTGGAACCTTGTGCATACCTGCATAATTATGTTGAGGACGATATTATAAAAAATCCATTTTACAATGTATATACTTTAAAGGCTCCGGTATTTACCAAAAGCGAAGCAGTTAAACTGCAAGAATTTGTTAAAAAATTCATAAAAAAAGGAGATGCGGGAGGGAATATAATAGTTGAACTTAATCGCGGTGAAATAAGGCCCGCTAAACAATTAAGAGAAACCTTACGCGGTATTTTTAAAAAAAATGATCATTTTTTATTACCAGATGAAGAACACTTGGTATACGAAAACATCCTTAATATCACCACCATGCAAAAGGAGAATCATAAAGATGTTATCATCGTACAGGGCGGTCCCGGTACCGGTAAATCTGTAGTTGCAATCCAATTGCTTGTAAATCTTAATAGCCGAGGCCTTTTCACACAATATGTTACAAAGACTAAAGCACCGAGAGATGTTTATTTTTCCGAATTGGTTCAAGATCACAAACTAAAATACCTTAAATCACTATTTGTTGGTTCCGGATGCTTCCAAACAGCACCCAAAAATGCCATAAAAGTTCTTGTTGTTGATGAAGCTCATAGACTAACAAAAAAAACCGGACCCAGAAAAACAGGCGATGATCAAATAAGAGAAATAATCAATGCTGCGGTATGCTCAGTCTTTTTTATTGATGAAAACCAACACATAAGCATTGATGATTATGGAACAATAAGCAAAATTAAAGAATTAGCACTTGCCGCTGATGCAACCATACATGACGGAGAAGAATTTACACTTACCTCCCAGTTCCGATGCAATGGTTCAAATGGCTATTTGGATTGGCTAAACCAAAGTATATCAAGTTTTGCAGAAGAAGAAAAAAAACAATATTTTTTTGAATATGACTTCAAGGTTTTCGATAAGCCTGAAGAACTGCGCGATGAAATCTTTAAAATTAATTCTTCAAAAGAACATTGGAATAAAGCACGAATTGTGGCAGGATATTGCTGGAACTGGACAAAAGAAGGTCAAAACAATTCCGAGATTAAAGATATTTCCATCGGAGACAATTTTACTATGTCTTGGAATATGCGAGATGACGGTGGAAAATTCATAATAAACGAAAAGGCAATTAACCAAGTTGGTTGCATACATACCGCACAAGGGCTTGAGACAGACTACATTGGTGTAATTATTGGAGATGATATGTTTTTTGAAAATGGCAGGGTTTGTACTGACGTTATGAAACGGGCTGATACAGACCATACTGTTTTTGGGAAACGTAAACTCCTATCAGAAGATCCTGAATATTGGAATAATCAATTCGATAAAATAATTCGCAATACTTATAGAGTGTTAATGACAAGGGGTATAAAAGGTTGCTATATTTATTGCACCAATCAAGCATTGAGAGACTATTTCAGACAACAATTCAGCTCTTACCACAGAGCACTATATATGGGAAAATAAAAAAACTAACCCCCACCGCAAAAGTGAGGGTTTGTCTTATTTTGGCAATGATCCCATCCAATATTCTGCAACTGGTACGGCTGATTTTCCAGAGCTAAAAACAGAGTTCCTGCAGAGCAGGGTGGAT
>JAQVZQ010000403.1 GCA_028708095.1 Dysgonamonadaceae bacterium | reverse complement strand
TTTCTGCCAATCAATATTTTATCCGTATCGGTAAGCAATCATTGCGCAACCCGTTGTTTGATACAGGTCACTGTTTGCCCTGAACTTGAAAAATGAATCCGGTTGTCCTTATGCACCCTTCACCGTGCCCAATTCAATTTTCAGGATGCTTTATCATGCAAATCACGGGAATCCAGTCATTTAATTAAAATCGGACAGTTTCTACCTAAACCCAACAACGGTCTGCCAAACTTCACTTTCCTACGACAACCGCAGAATCCCCTAAATCCTTCTCTGCACAAATCTTTAAAATACCTACCAACTGTCTGAGCACTACCTTAGCTTCATGAAATCCTAATCAAAGACGCTTGGATTTAATAACTCTGTCTCGCGAAATCCTTCCGGCTGGCAATCAAGATAAATACGTTCTGCGAATCAATTATACGTTCTGGGAGTCCAGGGGCTTGGCGGTAACGCCCGGCTGTATGCGGTCGGCCGGGGCATTTCTGCCAGTTACGAAAGTTTCAGGCCAAGCGCGACTGACGGGCGAGAACGAAACCCACTATATGCTGTGGAGCCCCGGCTGCCGTATCACAGCATGTTGTACCGTCGTGCATTATTATATTATCGTCCAGCCTTTCCGTGAATCTGTCTAACTTTAAGTTTCAAAATTTCCATTTTTGAGTAATAGTCATCCGATTTCAACTGCTTTTCTTTGATTACCGAATCCTTCTCCTCTAAATGAAGAAGTAAAATGCTCATACCATGTTTCTTTTCGTGCAAATCTTTTACAATTTGCATATCACCCCAGAAAACAACAGATTCATATTCATGTCCGCATTCGTCCATTACATATCCTTTATCCTCAATTACTGTCGCACAAACATTTTTGTTAGAATTCAAAAAATCCAACTTGAGACCATTTTTAGCGCAGTGAAAATAAAGTGTATCATTTTCGGCATCATATCCATAACTAAGCGTGACGATATACGGTTCATTCTCTCGACACATTGAAATCACAGCAAATTTTCCTTTTTCAAGGATTCTATCAATGTCTGATTTTTTAGTCAGTTCTCTATTTGGTCGATTATGTAAATGGTAATGCTTCATTATTATTCTTTCTGATTGTCAAGGTTTTAAAAAGGCAGGTTTTCTAAACCTTCATTATCAACCGAATCAGGTTCTTTGTTGTCTTCCTCTTTGAAATGATTATTAAAATCTTTTGCGCTATTTATTAACTCATAGTCTCCATTCAAATAGAAGTCCAAGTCAGTCGCATTTTTCTCGTAAAATTCATCGGCCGGAATGCCATCAATTACATAAACTCTTCGGAATTTCATTTTTCCACCAACGAAGTAAGTCTCTTTTATGAATTCACGTCCGTTTTTATCTATATGAATCTTTTTCACTTATCTATAATCCAAGTTAATTGCACTTCGGTTTTTGCATGCGGTACAACGGTAAATTGTATGAGTAGTGGCAGATTGCGTGGTAATTTCCTGTCAAACCGCTACGCTGTTTGAGCGGGCTACAAACCTTGATATTTGCCACTTTCCCTGCCATTACTTATACAAAATGTTGGGTGTAGGAATTATTCTCTAAAGCTTTTTTCATTCTCCGGAAATAAGGGGATTCTATTTCTTTCTAAGAACTCAACTCTTTTTTGATTTACTGATGCTTTATTGTTAGGATAAGAATTAGGACGCATGCACACATATGCTTCTAAATTATGTTCCAACTCAACATTGTTAGTATGAAAAGCAGTCCTTGTATGGTTTATTGTTTCCTCCAATTGAGAGATAGCTTTTTTAAAATTATCTTTCTTTCGCTTATTTCTAGTACTTGTTGCGTTAAGCTTTAATTCAAAAAAACATAAAACCAAGTCATCAAAAATAATCCCGTCACATCTTGACTTATCACTTGACCTAAACCAACAACCATCAACTGATAAAAGATATAATTCCTTTTCGGTGGGATTATTTATTCTAAATGTATCTTTCTCATTGTTTGTAAACGTGCATTTTTGATTGTCTCCTAAATCATCAATATATTTCAAATTCTCCGAAGTATTTTCAAAGCAACTTTCACTTAAGGCTTCTCCTATCACTTCAATTAATGTTGCCTTAAATTGCTTAGCCATTTATTAAGTTATTGTGAATGTTATACAACTCATTAAAATCATCGCTTAATTCTTCAGATATATCATCAAGATAATTTTGGTCAATTAATCCAGTTTCAGGATGCAATATTGAGCTACAATATTCATCTTTTTCCTCAGAAAATTCTTTTAGTGAATAAGCAGAAATGTCTTTCGAGTCTAGTTGAACTTGATTTGAAATGATTTCTTGTATGTCTGATTTTGATTTTGGATATTTCTTTACAATCCTATTTGCATAAAGAAGATTGTTAACTATACTTAATATATAAGGACTATGAGTCGTGATAATTATTTGAGTATTTGTGGAATTAACAACTAATGATAGCAATTCGATTATAAGTTTCTGAGCTTTAGGATACAAATGAGCTTCAGGTTCCTCAAAAACTCTAAAAGCATTTTTATTGTCAATTAATATTAAGAATAAATCTTGTAAAATTCTTATTGATTCCTGTTGCCCTGATGATGCATTTTGCAAATGGACATATCTATTTTCATCATCATCAAAAAATATTTTTTCACTAAACGAATCGTTAACGTATTTACCTTTCAATATGTGGTTTATTATTTTTATAGCTTGTTCGATATTTGATTTGTTCAATTTATCATTAATTGATTCTTCATACTCAACAAGCCCATTAAAATCTCTATGCTTTTTAAATCTATCCTGAACTCCTTCGATTTCCTTTAAAAACTCTTTCATAAGGTGCAAATCCACAGAATGTTCTTCGCTATATTTATTCTTTTTTGCTTCATCAGATTTTTTTTCAAATTGGATAGAAATATCACCGAAGAAGAGAAATCTAAATTGATTAGGGTATGAAACAGTTATATTTCTACCTGCTGGAACAAAAAGTGATGTTGATTTATCCTCAAAAAGGCGATTAACTATTGAAACTAGTCTATTTAAATGTTTTGCTTTTGTAGACTCATTTGCTCTTATTTCATAAA
>JAQVZQ010000071.1 GCA_028708095.1 Dysgonamonadaceae bacterium | reverse complement strand
GTGCGCATCGCGCAACAGAATTTCCACCCCTTTTTCGCCTCTCAAATTCTCTTCGTGCGATAGTTCGATGCCCGATTTGCCTGCAAAATCACCCCTAGCGTAATAGGGGTCCGCTGCCATTGTGTTTTTATCCACCTCAGCTATATAACCAAGTATCAATCCCATGTAGGGATATTTGTATTGTCGCTCAGTACGGTTCTCAATGTAGATACCTGGGAACTTATATAGTTTTTCTTGCAACAAAGCGTACTCGCGTACGTTCAACTTTGTCATAAATCGTTGTGGAGTATAGGAAGAGTAGCCAGGGTTTTTGCGCCTGTCTTTCATTGTTTTGTCCAGTTCATTGAAAGTCTTTTCATCAATGGACAATGTGTTGCAAAAACCAATGGTGTCGAAGTTATTCATTTCGCGCGCCACCATCATCACATCGTAAGAAGCTTGGTTGAATACCAACAGTTCGCCATTACGATCATATATTGCTCCCCTCGATGGGTAGAGTGTTTTTCTGTAGAAAGCATTGCTGTCGCTGAAGTCACGATATTTTGTATCCACTATTTGCAACATGAACAATTGAACCATATACACGATAGCAATAATCGAAACGGTGATGCCGATGATAATACTTCGGTTATAATATGGGTCGTGTCTATTCATCTGATGCGAGTTTTTTGTATGTAAAGCTGTCTAAAGCAAAAATTATAACAAGCGTGAGTGTAATTGATGCCAACCAACGCAATAATAAGATGTGTGGGTTGAAAAGTGTAAATGCCTCCAATCCATGCAGTGCTGTTTGATGGATGGCAACCGCCAAAAATGAGAATCTGATAAACGGTCCATAGTTAGCATGTATGCCAGGGATGAAGTTTCCGGCTTCTTTTTTGTCATAAAATAGATGTAGAATTGGTTGTCTAAATGCTGCAATAAGTGTGGTGGCAGCAGCATTTACGCCGGGAGTATTCAAAAATATATCGATGATGAATCCCATCAAGAACCCCATGATAATAACGTAAAACACATTGCGACCCACAGGAAGTTTCAGCAGAAAATAGATATACAAGAAGGGGGTGGCTAGGCCAAATACGCTTATTTGGTTAAACACCGTTACTTGTAGCAGGATGAGAACTACAAATAGCAATAACTCGTATATATAATTTAGCTTCATCTGTTTAGATTTGTTTCGAGGGCGGTTCGTTCGTCGTGATATTTATCGTTGATGATTAATACATGCTTCAAGGTGTGGAAATTTGTAGCCAATTCTATGTTGAATGTATTGAAGTTGTCATCGTTCGATTTACCCATCCCTTTAGTATAACCCATAATTATACCTTCGGGGAATATGCGAGAGAAACTTGTTACCACAGTATCTCCAACAGCAAACGTCTTGTGTTTGGGCATCTCCTTCAATTGAGCTTCATTGGCATTTTTTCCATCCCAAGCTACGGTGCCGAAGTTGTCGGAGTCCTTAAGTTTAGCTCCAAGTCTAAAGTTAGGATTGATAATGGGTATGATAACTGAAAAATGTTTCGATACACTTTGCACCACGCCCACAACCCCCTCAGTGGATATCACTCCCATATTGGAATTGATACCATCAAGCGTTCCTTTATCTACGGTTATGTAGTTGTTGAATTTAGATATGCTAATGTTCACAACATCCGCTGGGATAAACTCAAACTGTGTGGGCTGGATTGAGTCGGTTGTGAATATTTCAATAGCACTTGAATCTCTCGATAGAGCTAAATTCTCTTCTTTCAGTAGCTGCACAGTTTGCTCTAGTGCTGCATTTCTCTTGAGCAACTTATCATTGTCCCTCTTGAGGTGGAGAAAAGATGTAACATTGGTTGACAATTTATAAATCTCGCCACTTACTTTATTGGCCGATGTCAAATATACACTTCTTTGGTATGAGTTGTGTTTAAACACCTGAGATATGCTAAAAGCAATCAGGAGTATTGCCAAGAACCAAGAACTATTTCTTATAATATAATTAGCAAGGTTTCTCATAAATAACTTCTGTGGTGTGCCGTGTGACAATTAATTGCATCTTTCACGAATGAAAAATGTAAGACAACTCTTCTGTTTTCCGCTTTATGTAGGTATGATGATACGTATTTGTGTGTGATATAATAATTAAGTGGATTATCTCAACAAGAAGTTAAACTTACTGATGTTTCTTAAAGCAATTCCAGTTCCAATAGCTACTACACGCAATGGGTCTTCTGCCACATGAAACTGAATACCTATTTTGTCGGTAAATCTTTTGGCTATGCCGCGCAACAATGCTCCACCACCCGTAATATAGATGCCATTGCGAACAATATCAGCATATAACTCTGGAGGAGTTTGTTCTAAAGCACTCAATATAGCCGAGTCAACCTTAGTCATTGACTTTTCTAAACAATGTGCCACCTCTTGATATGAAACTGGAACATCCATTGGCAGTGAAGTCATTCGATTTGGTCCGTGCACAACGTAATCTTCTGGCGGATCTTGTAATTCGGTTACGACTGAGCCTGCATTAATTTTTATTTGCTCGGCAGTTCGTTCACCTACTTTTATGTTGTGTTGTCTTCCCATATAATCTTGTATGTCCTCAGTGAAGTCGTCACCAGCAATCTTGATTGATTTGTTGGAAACAATTCCACCCAGGGTGATTACTGCAATTTCTGTTGTGCCACCACCTATGTCAACAATCATGTTACCCTCGGGAGCTTCCACATCCAAGCCTATTCCAAGTGCTGCCGCCATGGGCTCAAATATCATATATACATCGCGACCCCCAGCATGCTCCGCCGAGTCACGTACTGCACGAATTTCAACCTCGGTGCTTCCCGACGGGATACATACCACCACGCGTAGTGTAGGAGAAAAGAATCGCGACTTGTTTTTGTTTGCCATTTTAATCATGCCACGAATCATTTGTTCGGCAGCAGCAAAATCGGCAATTACACCGTCACGAAGTGGACGAATAGTGCGAATGTTATCATGGGTTTTCCCATGCATCTGTCTTGCTTTTTCTCCCAAGGCAATCATTGTGTCTGTCTTGCGATCGAGTGCAACTATCGATGGTTCGTCTAACAGTATTTTCCCAGCACTATTTATAATGATGGTGTTGGCTGTACCTATGTCTATAGCCAATTCTTGTGTGAATGAAAATAACCCCATATTTATTTAATTATTTCAGTGTATAGTATTTTAATGTTTAAAGTGGCGAATGCCAGTTGTTACCATCGCCAGATTGTTTTGATTACAATATTCAATCGAATCATTGTCTTTTATTGATCCACCTGGTTGAATAACTGCCGTTATTCCAGCTTTGTGTGCAATATCCACACAGTCGGGAAAAGGGAAGAAGGCATCCGAAGCCATTACTGCTCCTTCAAGTGGCAAATTCATTTGCTTGGCTTTCTCAATTGCTTGGTTTAGCGCATCCACTCTTGATGTTTGTCCAGTTCCTATTCCTATTAGCTGTTTGTTTTTCACCAATGCGATAGCATTTGATTTCAAGTGCTTCACCATTTTGTTGGCAAATAGCAAGTCTGCTGTTTCGCTCTCAGTGGGTTTATTGTTAGTTACAACACTTAAATCGTTTGATGTCTGAACGCTCATGTTTTTTTGTTCAGCCAATACTCCATTTAGTAATGAACGGTATTGAAACGTCTGATTATTGTTGGTTTGTTTTTGTTCTAATATAATTCTGTTCTTCTTTTGTTTCAATATTTCCAGTGCTTCCTTGTCATATGAGGGTGCGATGATTATTTCGAAGAACAATTTGTTTATCTCTTCTGCAACCTCTTTATCAATATTGCGGTTGGTAATAATAACTCCGCCAAAAGCGGAGATAGGATCACCAGCCAAAGCATCATTCCATGCATCAATCAAGTTGTTGCGCGAAGCCATGCCGCAGGCATTATTGTGTTTGATGATTGCAAGAGATGTTTCTGAGAAGTCTGATATCAAATCAACGGCAGCTTCAATGTCCAAAAGATTGTTGTATGAAATTTCTTTGCCGTGTAGTTGTGTAAACATCTCGGCGAAGTTGCCATAGAAGTATCCTTCTTGATGCGGGTTCTCACCGTATCTTAGTTTCTTGCCATTGTTGGCAACTACTCTAAATGAACTCAAGTCATCGTTATCGGCGAAGTAAGAAAATATGGCACTATCATATGCTGACGATACTCCGAAAGCTTCTTTTGCAAACCATTTACGGTCGTTCAACTCTGAGCTGCCATGTTTTTCTTTAAGTTGATTAAGTAAAGCTCCATATTGGTCTTTTGAAGCTACAATCAAAACGTCTTTGTAGTTCTTTGCTCCAGCACGAATGAGAGATATGCCGCCAATATCTATTTTTTCAATTATTTCTTCGTGCGTAGCTTCCGACACCATTGTTTTTTCAAAGGGATATAAATCAACAATTACCAAATCAATAGAGGGGATATCATATGATTTGATCGTTTTCTTATCGGCATTATTTTCACGCCTATACAATATACCTCCAAATATTTTAGGGTGCAGTGTTTTTACTCTCCCACCCAAGATAGCTGGATAAGTGGTTACTTCTTCTACGCTCTTACATTCATATCCAAGTTTTTGGATATAATCTTTTGTTCCACCAGTAGATATAAATGAAATATTAAATCGGTTTAGCATCGAAAGGATTTCATCCAATCCTTCTTTGTCATAGACAGAAATTAATGCATTGTTTATTTTTATTGACATAAATATTCTCAAAAATTTTAGAAAGGACAAAGGTATAAAATCTATTTATAATATAAGAAGTGAACTAATAAGATTTAGAAAAAAATGCAACGTAACAAAATCTAATATTCCTTTTCTTTAAAACCAAGTAAACGCTTTGTATAACCTTGCTCATGTGTGCATAAACGCTATTTAGGTCTCAAACAAATTTGCAATTGTTTTGATTGACTTATGATAATATTAGCAAAATTATATCATAACAATTTTGTTGTTATTGGGATAATGTTTTTTGCAAACAGGAAGTGTTTAGTTCTATCATAAAAAACATACAAAGTCCTGAGAAGTATAGCAACCCAGGACTTTAATATGGATGTTAACCTCCTTCTTTGATTACTTTACTTCCCATCCAAGTGCGCTTGCACCTAGTACAGCAGCATCGCTTTCTTTTAATTCAGAGAAGAGTAGTTTTATTTTATTTTTATAGATATTAAGTAGGTTTTTCTCCATGCTTTCTCTAATAGGCTTCATAATTAAATCTCCTGCATTAGCTAATCCGCCAAATAATATAATAGCTTCAGGACTTGAGAAAGCTACAAAGTCTGCAAATGCTTCACCCAAAATTTCTCCTGTAAATTGAAAAACCTCTTTAGCCATTTCGTCTCCATCTAATGCTGCATCAAAAACATCTTTAGATGTAATGTCCTCGATTGGCATAGTACGAAGTTTTGAATTCTCATTTGGTCTCATGTCTAAATATTCGCGGGCAGTTCGTGCAAGACCAGTTGCTGAGCTATATGCCTCCAAGCACCCAGTTCTTCCACAGCCACATAAACGACCATTTGAACGGCGCATAATTACATGCCCTAATTCGCCTGCGAATCCATCATGGCCATATACAAGTTTGCCGTTAACAACTATTCCACTACCAACACCAGTGCCAAGGGTAACTACAATGAAATCCTTCATACCGATTGCAGCACCGTAGGTCATTTCGCCTATTGCTGCGGCATTTGCGTCATTGGTTAGAGCCACAGGAATCCCAATACGCTCTTCCATCATTTCAACAAAAGGTATAACACCTTTCCAGCGTAAGTTTGGTGCAAATTCAATGCTACCAGTAAAAAAGTTGCCGTTGGGAGCACCCACGCCAATACCTTTAATTTCGTCCTTTGTACCTACTTGATTAATTAGTGTGTCAAGGGCTCCACTGAGTTCATCTATGAAATCCTTTATCTCTGCGTGTTTTCCAGTTTTGATGCTTCCACTTTTGATGATTTGACCTCTTTTGTCAACAATGCCAAATACTGTGTTAGTACCACCAACGTCAACACCTATCGCATACGGTTTATCAATGATCATTTTTTTTAGTTTTATTAATTATGCAATTTGAATTATTTCTTCCCACAAATATACTGAAATTTTGATAATACCCTTCTTGAAGACGTTTATATTTATGTTTAAATGATGGTTCAACAAATGTAGCGTCAAAAAAACCTCAATTTTGAGTCTTACATAGACATATATTCCAATATCTTGGAGATAAAAATAAATCAAAGAAAGATCCACTTATCTTTATTCAGATTTTAATAACATAGAATACAACAAATTTGATATTTACTTGTATATTTGTTTTGTGAAAATATTAAATATTAAAAGATAAACATATTATGAAATTTAAGAATTTGTTTTTTGTATCATTTTTAGCAATTTGCTTTCAAGTGCAAGGTCAAACCGAGATTATTACACATCGCGGCTTTTGGAAAACCGATGAATCTGCACAAAACTCATTAACTGCTCTCAAAAAAGCAAATGAGTTTAAGGCGTATGGCTCCGAAATTGATATCTGGTTATCATCTGATGGCATTCCTATTGTGAATCATGATGCACATGTAACTTTGAATGACGAAAAATTGAACATACAAGACACTCCAGCTAGCGTACTCACACAAGTAAAATTAAGAAACGGTGAATATCTACCTACTCTTGAGAGCTATTTGGATGTATTTGAAGATTGCAATAATACAAAACTAATAATCGAAATTAAACCTCAAAGAACAAAATATAAAGAAGACGAATTAGTCGAAAAGACCTTGAAGATGATTCGAGATAGAAGCTTGCAAAACCGTGTAGAATATATTTCTTTTAGTCTAAATATTGTGGTTAAAACCATACACCTCGATCCTTTAGCTAAGGTCTTTTATTTGAGTGGTAATCTCTCTCCAAAGGTTATGAAGCAAATCGGTGCCGCAGGTATTGATTACAACGTTGGTATTATTAAGAAAAACCCCCAATGGGTAAAGGAATCGCATGACTTGGGCCTTAAAGTAAATGTTTGGACCGTAAATAAGCCAGATGATATTCAACAAATGATTGACTTGAATGTTGATTACATTACAACTGACGAGCCACAATTAGTAAAAGATATGTTAGGTAAAAAATGATAATTATTTAACTCATGAACTTAGAGGAACAGCTTCGTAAAGCGATTTTTATTGCGATTAATGCTCACGAAAAACAGTTAGATATAAATGGGCAGCCTTATATATGTCATCCCTTTAGAGTGATGGAAGCGGGGCAAACTATAGAAGAGAAAATTGTGGGGGTGCTACATGATTTGATTGAAGACACCCCCCTTACTCTTACAGATTTATCTGCAGAAGGTTTTTCTGAAGAAATAATTGATGCGGTACATGCACTTTCGAAACTTGAAAACGAAGATTATGATCACTACATAGGGCGCATCAAAAGAAACAATTTAGCTGTAAGGGTTAAGTTGAATGATCTGACAGACAACATGGACTTAAGGAGATTGAAAGAGTTATCAAAGGGTGATATTGAGCGTATGCAAAAGTACCTCAAGGCATACAATGAATTAACAAATAAATAATAAACCATTGGCAGGTATATATATTCACATACCTTTTTGTAAATCGCGCTGTATCTATTGCGATTATTTTACTTCGATCTACGAAGTGGAAATGGATCAATATGTTCATTCTTGTTGTATAGAGATAAAATTAAGGAAGACAGAGCTCTCTCACAATAAAATTAAAACAATATATTTTGGAGGTGGTACTCCATCACGTTTGCATAGGTTTCATTTTGAAAAAATATTCGAGACAATACACTCAAATTATAAAATTGATTCTCAAGCAGAGATAACGATAGAGGCAAACCCTGATGATCTTTCACAAGGTTATATTGATATGCTGAGAGAACTACCTTTAAATAGAATTAGTATTGGCGTTCAAAGTTTTGATGACCATGAGTTGCAATTTTTAAGCCGCCGACATAACTCGCAGACTGCGATAGACTCCGTGAAGTATTGCCAAGAGAAAGGTTTTGATAATATTAGTATTGATTTAATGTATGGTTTGCCCAATCAAACCCTTGAGATATGGCAAAGTAATTTAGATAAGGCCCGCCAATTAAACATTCAACACATTTCAGCTTATCATTTAATCTATGAGGATAAAACTCGTTTATACTCTTTGTTAAAATCGGGTGAGGTTAAACCAGTTGATGAAGATTGCAGTTTGGAAATGTTTGAAATGCTTATTTCTACATTGAAGAAGGACGGTTTTATACACTATGAGGTATCGAATTTTGCAAAAGATGGATTTGTTTCACAGCACAATTCTTCTTATTGGAAAGGTGTGAAATATATTGGATTAGGCCCTTCGGCGCATTCGTTCGATGGCGAACACCGTTGGTGGAATGTTTCATCAATACCTAAATATATTAAAGGAATAAGCAATGGTAAACCTGATTTGGAAAAGGAAGATATCGATCTTGCTAAAAAATACAATGAGTTTCTTATTACTGGTTTAAGAACAATGTGGGGCATTGATGTTGATGTGTTGAAAACCAAGTTTGAGAACGATAAGTATGAGTACTTTTTTAAGTATGCTGAAAAGTATTTTAATCTCAATTATTTAGTAATAGATAAAACCAAAGTGACACTATCACACAAAGGAATATTTATAGTGGATGGAATAGTTAGCGATTTGATGATAGTATAAAATAATCCAATAATGTCTTAGTTGTTTAGATTCACTGACAACCCCAATTTCATCAACATTGGATTCACTGGATAATTGGGCAGTGAAAAATAATTTGGCTTCATAACATAATGAGCAATGTTGTAAAACATTACAAAAAACCTGACTTGCTTCAAATGCATATTTGCATAACCCGTAACAATAGGATAATTCCCAACTTTTTTCTCTCGCTGATTATAAAACTGCAATAAAGCCGCCTCATAGCCAGGTGCAAAATATTCTGTGTGATAATGTGCATCTAAACCTAATTGAAGGGTTAATTCGTCAACAATTTTTGTTTGCAAAAAAATGTTTGAGTAGGCACTTAGCATAGGAACTGGTATGGCATCTTCATTACTTGAGGTTTGGTAAACTACTGAATTATTCCAATTGAATACTCCCAACTTTATAAATTGATCGATACGAGCGGAAAACACTTGAATGTTCTCACCCTCTTGGAAAGGCAATTTGTTTTCATCAAAATAAATAAAGTTTTGAATATTCTCAACTCCTGCGCTTAATGTTGTATTGGTAAAAGGAATAAATAGTTTTCCTCCAATATATACTCTGCGGGTATCGTCAAAGTCATTATTCCACCAAAAGTATTTAGAGTGGTATTGTTGCTCTAAGAATTTTGGCTTTAAGTTTTTAATATATGCTTGTCCTGTTAATGTAGTTAACCTACCAGCTATCTTTATAGATGTTTCAACATCCCCTTCTGCCCTGAACTCACCTAAATTTGCACCTAAAGCTCCTAGGTCGGCACGAACATTAAAGCGAAACAGTTCTCCTTGTTGTTTACTTAAAATTCCACCAATGGTAGTGGCTTGTTCTCTGTGTTGGAAGCGTCCATCTTGAACTGTATCCAACAGATTAAAGTTTCTTGTCTCATGTTCTACAAAAGCTGTGAGTCCAAATTTCACCCAATCTCTAAATCCTTCACGCATTGAAAGAGCCAGTGTGTTTTTTAGTGAAGTATAACGAGTGCTATCGTCAACGGCTGACTTATAATATCTATTTTTGTAAAGCGTGTCAATTGTTTGAACTACACTTTGATCAGGAAGTGTTACCCGTGCAGTGTCGTATGATAGGAACCTTCGTTCTTGTTGTTTAAAGCGTGAAGTTAAAATAACACTTGCAACAGGAACAAAATCTTTTTTCTCTTCATTTGCACCTTTTTTGTTATACCCCAAGTTGTATCGTGCTGACAAATAAAACTGGTTAGTTTTCATTCGGTTCCAAGTGTTTTTGAAGTAAGTAGGGATATCTCGTGAAGTGAAGTTTTGTTCAATTATCTCGGGAGTTGTAATAAATGTTGGGTCGCTGATACCTCCGTTTTCGAAATTGGTTATTGACCCTTGTGATGCGTAAGCATGAGCTTCAATTCGATCGCTCAAATAATTGCTATAAACTGTATAGTTGTTTTGTTTAGCAGCTTGAGATGCATAAAAACCTCTGGCATTTATAAAATCGAGATCGAAGGCTACATTTAAGTGGCGATTGAAATTCATAGTAAAGCGTGTCTCAAATCGCTCTTCTTTGTCTACATTTCCCCCTGCTCGCTGATAGTTTAATTGCGTATATGGTATTCGAGTATTAAAAAAAAGTTGGTTCTCAGGTCTTTTATTATAAAGATAATATGCATCGTAGAATATAAAATGATCTCGTTCGCCGCGGTCGAAAAATAGTTTTGATATAGCAGGTGATCCCAGATTGCCCAAATATCCCATGGCTATGGAATGTCCATCAGGTAAAGTTGTTTGTTGGTAATTATATAGGAGTGTGTCGGGCAATACTGAATATTTTTCACCAGTGCGTTCGTTAATTTTCCAAACTGTAAAACGAGGGTATATTTTTATTGAATCACTAGGAAATAAATCATCAGGGAGTGAATCATTAGGAAATAAATAATAGGGAATCGAATCTGTAGGAATTGAATCATTAAGTATTGAATCATTTGAAAACGGAAGGTCTATTTTGTTTAATTCCTTTTTGGCTCTCTCTTGAATTGCATTCAGGGAGTCACGCTCAGTAGTTATCATAGAAGAGTCAGCTACGATGATATGAGGACGCTGAGCAATTGAAGCCATTGCAAAGAGACTAAAAATACAAAGTATAACCAGTTTTTCTTTCATCGAATGCAAACTTACATAAAAATAAGTCATTCATTTATATGTTGCTGTTTATTTATATCCTTTTTTATAAAATTTAGTTGTTGTTCTTTACTCAATATATAGGTATGTGCGAATATTTAATCTGTCCTACTGATGGTATCATAGTAAAAAACACAAACAAATGTCTGCGCATTTTGACAAAATGTACGCTCTTGTCTTAATAAACCATGCAAAGTGTTAGCTTTATACCCTTAACAGCGTTAGAAAGTACTATTTGTTTCAACTTTACATGCTTTTGATCGTTAGAAAGCACTATCTGTATAAACTTTATATGCTTTTGATCGACCAAAAGCACTATTTGTTCTTACTTTGTATGCTTTTCATCGATTAAAAGCACTATTTGTATTTACTTTGCACCCTCAACAACGATGAAAAGGGTGTTTAGTGTTTCATGCATTCGTCTTTTCACACTGAACCATACAAGAGTTCTATTCAAATTCGTTTGAAATAAAAATACAGGGCTCTTTTATTAATTACTTTCTTTTTATCTATTGGCACTGGTCTTCTTGAAAAAATAATAAACAATCCCACTATCGCCCATTATTGACATAATGCATCACCTTGTCACTATAAACCATGCAAAGTGTCATCTTTATGCCCTCATCAGCGTTAAAAAGCACTATTTGTTCTTGCTTTGTACCCTTTGTTGGATTTATATTACATATCTTTGTATAAGTATTAACATTCTTCTATTTCAAATTACTTTATGAGTGAATATAGTTTTAAAACTACTGGGCAAATGCGTACCGAAAGCGATCTGTTAGGTGAAAAAGAAGTTCCTGTAGAGGCCCTTTTCGGAATTCAGACCTTACGATGTATCGAAAACTTCGATATTAGTCGTCAATTATTATCTCAATACCCTCAGTTTACTAAAGCTTTAGGTTTAGTGAAGATGGGTGCAATAAAAGCGAACAACGAGCTTAAACTCGTGAATGATGAAATTACCGATGCTATCGTTGAGGCTTGCCAAGAGTTGATGGATGGAAAACATACTGAACATTTCCCTATTGATTTAGTGCAAGGTGGTGCAGGCACAAGTGTAAACATGAATGCAAACGAGGTTATTGCTAACCGAGCATTAGAGATTATGGGTAAGAATAGAGGTGAATATAAATATTGTCATCCTAACGATCATGTTAACATGGCTCAATCTACCAATGACGCTTACCCAACGGCAATGCAATTAGGTTTATATATGCTACATGACGAACTTAGGGACTCTCTGAAAAAATTAATTAAATCTTTTGAGCTTAAATCCATTGAATATGCAGATATAATTAAAATGGGTCGTACACAGTTGCAAGATGCTGTGCCAATGACTTTGGGCCAATCTTTCGGAGCGTACATGGATGCAATGAAAAATGAGTTGAAACGACTTAACCGAGTTTCAAAAGAATTTCTTACCATCAATATGGGAGCAACAGCCATTGGTACTGGAATAACCGCAGAACCTGGTTACGCTGAGCTATGCACTAAACACATAAGAGATATTTCGGGTTGGGACATTGAATTAGCCGAAAACCTAATTGAAGCCACTCACGATACTTCGTCAATGGTGGCATACTCTGCATCAATGAAAATGATTGCACTTCGTTTGTCTAAGATATGTAATGACTTACGTTTAATTGCATCTGGACCAAGAGCAGGTTTAGCTGAAATTAAGTTACCTCCTAAACAACCCGGATCATCCATTATGCCAGGTAAAGTTAACCCTGTAATTCCAGAAGTAGTTAATCAAGTATGTTTTAAAGTTATTGGGAACGATCTAACTGTTTCTTTGGCTTCAGAAGCTGCACAACTTGAATTGAATGTGATGGAACCTGTGCTGATTCAAAGTATTATTGAGTCGAGCACATGGTTGAAACGCGCTTTCGATACTTTACGCACTGACTGTATAGATGGAATTATTGCTAATGAAGACCACTGTCGTTACATAGTTGAGCATTCAATTGGTATTGTGACAGCACTTAAACCCTTTAT
>JAQVZQ010000070.1 GCA_028708095.1 Dysgonamonadaceae bacterium | reverse complement strand
TCTTCTATAAATGGCCAAACAAACCCTGCGTAAAAATAAATTCCGAGGCCATAAATAGCGATATAAATTCCACCGAAAGTCTCCTCTTTTAATTGCTTTACCATTACGAAACAAGGTGGTTACCTCGGCAATGACATCTTCTGGAATACAGTTTTCAAATATATTTAAATTTCCATCACCCTGCAATAAAATACGGGTATCATCTAACTTTTTCACACGGTGCAGCACATATCTATCATCTCTTAATAGCACAAGTAATAAGCGACCTTTTTGAAGTGATTCTTTGTTCGGTTTTTCAAGAATAATCTCATCTTTAGTATCTCTGATGAATGGAAGCATACTATTTCCTTTGGCACGAATACGCACACGCTCACCATCTGCAATGCGATTAGCAACTTCTGAGAAAAACAAACTATTTTGAATAACTCTGGTCTCCAATTTGCAAAAAATTTATACCATTAAAGACTCAGTAAGACTAACTGCTTCACGATCAGGACGATTATCAAGTCTGTAGACATCTACTTGCTCTAAAATATCGTTAACGGTTGATATCGTTAGTTCACGGTTCTCCTTGTCAGAACGCAAAATTGCAGCAGATTGAAAAACAGAAGCGAAGGCATTTATGCCATTTAATCTAGTTAACTTGTTTTCCGGACTTTGGTAAAGACGTACAAAAGCGGAAACTTCTGCAAACGCATTGCGGTAACAAGGTGTACTCCCACTCCAAGGTGCTCCATAAACACGCACTGCTCCCTCATTTAACACACGAACAATTGGTTCATCATCATTTAGCAAAGTGCAACCAGGTACAAATTCTTTCCAAAGTCTACTATGTGTACTTTTACCTGTACCACTTTTACCCATAAACACAAGTGCTTTCCCCTCCTTTTCTATCACTGATGCATGCAGCTTTATAGTTCTATGATTAGCAGAAACCATTCCGAAAGCAGCTCGAAGAAAATAAGCAAGAAAATGACTCTCATATCTTTGAGTAAGTGTAAGATCACTGGTGACAATTTCTCGGTTTTTCGAGATATTAAAACAGTGTTCTATATCTTTAATCTTTATACAAACCGTTACACTTCCTTCATTGTGATACACACAAAAAGTAAAACCATCTACTTCCATTACATCATCAGGAGTATCAACGGGAATAGATATCTTTGTATTACCAAAAAATCTGAAAAGTATATTAGACACCCCTTCACTGTCAACCCTAAAAGGACGAAATGTAGGTATTAACCCTGCTGTGATTTCCGCATCGGGTGTAATGATCAACATGCAGTGTCCGGCTATTTCATACAATAATTGCTGATTCATTGTACAAAAATAGTGTTTTTAATTTAATTTCATAGGACATTACTTTTATATATCTTATTTCCTATACTTTTGATGGGTTTAACAGAAAATAAAAACACTATTTATCGTTTGCAACACACATTTTTAATTTAAGGATTGCTGGAAAATTCTTATTAACTAAACAAATACTTCAATTCGATTTTTCAAACTTAATTGGCAGCTTCAATCTATAAATTATAAAAACAGTCTCTTCAAATGTCTTTCATAAATATTCTCTTCCACGCATTGTCCAATTATCTCTTCATGCTTTTTAAGTAAGTCACTATACTCTTTTCCCATTTCTGCAGCTACTGTGTAGGCAACATGAATTAATTGTCTTAAGCTGGCGTTATAATCAGGGTTATCAGGAATATGACAAAGAGAATCTACAAATTTCTGTTCCGACCATGCATTTACCTCTTCAATAGCAGGCAGTTTTGATTCATCAATATCTATTACATCTGCATAAGGAGCGCAAAGCTCATCTTTTCGATTATAAGAATTCGCATATATCTTTTTAGCAGCTACTAATCCATCACCACCTGCTTTAGCCAAACCAATAACTTCTTCTAGCCATGTAGTTCCAGCGGTTTTAAGGTGTAATCCTTTATTGTGTTTTTTAAGAATATTGGTTATTATGGGATAAATAGAAAACTTATCGCTTCCAGAATGAACACTTAATTTTAATTCATCGGGAAGTCCAAACTGTCTCACTGCAAAATCAATTACCATTACATCTTCTTCAAATTCTTTGGCAAATTGATCAAGGTTTCCTACATAATCTACTCCTTTATTAAATCTTCCAGTAAATTTAGGTGCAATCGTTTGAACAGGTACTCTTTTGTCCGCTAGCATCTTTAATATAAACAGCATTTCAAGTGGAGTTTGAGGACTTTCCACTTCATCCATTGACACTTCGGTTATAAAATTTCCTTCACCTTTCTCTTTTTTAAGAAACTCATAAATTTCCGAAGCCTGCTGTGTTGCAGCAAGGAACTTATGAGCAATGGCGGTTAACAAATTCTTTGTTACCTCCATCGGTTCCTCTATACCTGGAACAATCAATATTCCCAAGTATCTTTCACATGATGACAAAAATTTATTTATATCTTTTTCATCACACTCCTTTCCGATAAAAGAAGCAACATCTAATGTGAAAAAGTCAGATGATTTGACAAATGGTTTAACAGTATCTAAATTGATATGATCTGCGTCAACAAAATAGCGTCCTTTGAAATTTAATTCTTTGACTGCATCATCAGCTTCTTTCCGCACATCTCTCGGATTTGATTTTACATATATGTGCTCTCGATTTGATTTGTTCCAAACAGGATTAATATCCAACCCTGATTCATTGGCTTTCATTATTGCTCTTAGCTGAGCTTTACCCTGATGAGAAAATCTGTCACCAACACCAATACTATATCTACCTAATTTCATTTTTAATTCATTTTTAATTTGATGATATTTATATAATATCAAATCATACCTTTTATTACTTTTCAATATCTTCTCTTACTCGAGTATTACCTCCGTGTTGTAAAGAAATATCATGAGGTATATTCTTTTTCCACGATCCGTTTGTAAAATCTGGAATATCAATCGGTGCTGATCTATTGGCTACAGACCATTCACTTAGAGGACCTATCACACTCCATGCCGCTGCATCATACACGTCCATATCAACAGGTAACCCGTTTCGCAAACAATCAATTAAACGCCAATCCATTAAAAAGTCCATACCTCCATGACCACCTATTTCTTTGGCTATATCCTGCATTTTTTTAATCAAAGGAGGATTATATTTTTCTTCCAACTCTTTCATTTCTTTTTCATCCAACCATTCCCCTTCTCCAATCGCAATACGTGGAATAAGAGGATACTTTTGAGCGGTAGCTTTTGTGCCACTAATTGTATGCAAACGAGAATATGGACGTGGAGTAGTCACATCATGCTGAATAAGTATGGTTTGACCTTTAACTGTTCTTATAATAGAACTATTCATATTTCCACGATAAGGAGCATCAATAAATTGCTTGAAGTAGTCTTCTTCTTTAGAGAGTTCTTTTGCAAATTCATTCATCATAAAATCATTGGAAGACATAGATACCATGTAATCCATCTGGTTTCCACGATTTAAGTTCATTATTTGACCAACTGGACCTAATCCATGAGTAGGATAAAGATTCCCATTTCTTTCCATGTTTTCCTTCAATCGCCAACTACGTCCTGGCTTACCTCTGAAAAACAAGCTTTTCCCAATAGTGTGAATATATGCACCTTCTGTATGAATAATCTCTCCAAAAAAACCGTTTCTTGCAAGGTTCAATGTGAGTAACTCAAAGAAGTCATAACAGCAATTCTCTAATATTACGCAGTGTTTTTTTGTTTTTTCAGAAGTCTGTACTAATTCCCAGCATTCTTCAATCGTTTTGGCAGCAGGTATTTCTAATGCAACATGTTTTCCCTGCTTCATTGCATAAACACCAATCGGTGCATGTAATTCCCAAGGAGTGGTTACATATACTAAATCAATATCTTCACGTCTGCACATTTCTTTCCAAGAGTCTTCTTTTCCTGCGTAGATAACGGCAGGATGCTCTGGGGTTTTAATGCGTGATTTTGCTTTTATAGCTTGTGATTCCAATTCGTCACAAATAGCAACTATTTTTACTCCATCTATATAACTCAATCTTTGTACTGCTCCGCCACCTCTGGAACCCAGACCTACAATTGCAATCCTCACCGTATCAAGTTTGGGTGCAGCATATCCACACATATTAAACTTTTGAGGATGTTTTTTATAAGCTTGTCGGTATATATTTTTTAAAGCTTTGGGCGAATGCTGATCCTTATCAAAAAAGAATTCTGCACTTTTACTTATGTTGGGCAACATCGCTCCTATTCCTGTTGCTCCTGCTATTCTAAGAAAGTTCCGTCTGTTGATTTGCATAATTTATGAGAGTTTTAGGGTGAAAAACTGATGCTTGTATTTTGCCTAAGTGAAGTATTGAAATAATTAAACTCATTATTAAATGACATAACTTCCTCTTCATCAAGTTTTCTTCCCGATATACTTACTGGATTTATAATTGTAATATGTTTATTGCTTAATGCTGCTGCAAGAGATAAGTCACCCCATTTCAAAATATCTGGTATGTGAATAGCCATTGAGAAATAATCAATATCTCCATCATTATCGAACAAATAACTTAATGGCAAATCTTCTAAATTTAGCTTATTAATCTTATTCTCTAAAGCTGAGAACAACAAACTCGCTATAGCAACTTCTCTATTTGCATTAATTGAAATATTTTGAACATTAAAGGAATTTGAAAGCCATTTTGAAACAATATCTAATTGATTAATCCAAATTCCTTGTGTTGTCTTACCCAACCATAAAGCAGAACGAGATAAAGTATGAAAATTAGGTAAATTACCATCGATACGTTTTGCATCTATAGAAATATTTTCCCCAAGTCCCCATAAATCAATTATGCAAACACCTCTATTTTTATTCAATTCATTTTCTATTATCTCTTCTGAAATTTTATCTTTACCCTCAGCATTGCATATAATTACGTATTCAGCACTTCTTTTATTAGTAGCGTGAAGTAAAACGGGAATGAGTTCACCACCAGTTGTTTCTAAAATAAAGCGCTCCCAATTACCCGAATCTGTTAATTTATGAGCTTGAAGCAAATTGGTTTCTGGTATCTTTAACATCATTCTAAGTTCTTCTCTTTTATCTTGAAGTATAAGACCTTTATTCAATAGTATATTTTTCTTAAGATGCACACCTTTGTCTAAACATATTTCAGCAGTTGTAGTAATGTTAGAATCACGTTTACCTTTAGAAAAAACCATTAGTTCTGATTCAGGTAAAAGATTAAAATCAGTTTCTTTTTTGGATGTTCCATCTCCAATATTTTTAAGATGAAGATCAAGCCAACCTAACATAGCTTCTCTTATTTCAGGAAAGTAACCATGTGGAGTATCAAAGATTTGATTTGATAGATTATCCTCCGCATCGTAATATTTATAAATAGCTTGTGCTCCTTTGTAACTTCTCAACATTTCCTGTGGATAAAATGCAGCATTCGAATCTTTTTGACCATTACATATTTTCAATGCTCTTGGAGCGATAAGTCCCAAGACGGAGGATTCTTCAGTAAATGTCAACCCATCAATTAATGTTTCACAAACACAGTTGCTGTTCATTATATAAGACTGAAATGTACCAACACTTACAACAGGTATTGCTGCATTAACCCTCTCGTCTATTGCAGCAAGCCACATTGTTTGATTGCCACCACCACTTGCTCCAGTAGCTCCTATCTTGTCGGAATCAACATAAGGCAAAGAACACAAAAGATCAACTGCACGCATATTGTCAGTAATTTGCATTCCCATCAAAGTTTCGCCCACATTCATTAAAGATGCTCCTAAATTAGACCCGTGATACTCGAAGTCTCCATCATTTGTCGACCTTTCACCTGCTCCCCATGGATCTATATTCAGTGAGACATAACCATTCTTTGCTAATGTATGACCAAGAGATTGATAAATGTCATATAGTTTCCCTGAACGGGAGTGCCCCATCATTACAACCACTCCAGGAAAGGGACCCTCACCATTAGGAATATATAAATTTGCTGTGGCATATACATTGGGTCTTGTTTGAAAATAAATGTTCTTAACTGTATAGTTTTGAAGCATTTGAGTTTTTGTTGCTTTATATTTTAATGGCAAATCAGGGTAAAAGGAAACTTTTGCTTTTTCAATAATCTTTACCTTTAAATCATTTCTATTCTTAAGCCAGTTTGTCTTGTTACTCGACACTTGTAAAATCTCAAATGCTTTTGCTGCTTCAAACTTTAGAGTCTGAGCAATTATGTCATTTTCATTATCTTGCGAGAAAACATCTGGCAGTTTATTCTGGCTAAATGAATGTGGCAGATAAATACTAATGAACAAAAGACATAGATTTATAATTAATTTGCGCATAACGAAAATGAATTATTATAATTACAATTTAGATGCAGAAGCTTTATCTAAGAATAACACACAATTGTCATGTGTACGTAAAATAGTTGCAGGACAATCTGTAGAAATCTCTCCATTTAATGTATTGTACACTGCTTCTGCTTTGCGCTCTTCAGGTACCACGCAACTGATAACTTTAGCATTCATCATTGCAGGTATTGTCAAAGTAATTGCTTTTTCGGGAACGTCATCAATTGTTTCAAACCATCCTTCACCTAATTGTTGTTGACGAGATTTCTCGTCTAATTTTATTACTTTAGCCAATTTAGGATCGTTAAAATCAGCAACATCAGGTTCATTAAAAGCAATATGCCCATTTTCACCAATACCAATACTAGCAACATCAGCAGGATACTCTCTCAATAATTTTTCGTAGTTTTCAATCTCTTCATCTATATTACTCGCATCACCATTTATGTAGTGCATCTTTTTCGGTTTCACATCATCAATAATTTTTTCTTTTAGATATTTTCTAAAACTTGCTGGATGAGTTTCTGATATTCCGATGTATTCATCAAGATGGAATACAGTGATTTTGCTCCAGTCAATATCTAGTCTTTTAATTGCTTCGATGAATGCAAATTGTGATGCGCCAGTAGCTAAAATCAAGTTAGCAGATCCTTTTGATTTAATTGCATTGTTTAAATGTTCAGCAACAAATAAAGCACTCGCTTCTCCCGCTGATTGTTCATCATGAGAAATATGAACGTTTAGTTTTTCTTTTTTAAATTGTGATTTTAATGCTGTCATTTTTTTTGTTTATTTAATTTTAATATTTGTGTCTTTTAAATGGCTATAACTCAAAACAAATATACATAGCTTTTACTCCAAAAAACTGACGCTGATTACAAATCACCGATAACGTTCTCGATTTGTTATTTTAATTTTTAACATGCAATTTATTAAAAATAAACGAGTTAAATATAACATCTTAATTTTCGTAAAGCTGCTTTTATTTCGCTCTTTTCAAGTTATTGCTCTGTGGTGCAAGTTTTCAAGTCATTTTTCATCTTAACACTGCTCACAAGGGAAATAAGAAGATTTTTTTCCATATTCAAGATGGAGAAGCTATATCTTGATAATTTTTAAAATCATTTCATCGAAGTATGTGTAATCATGAATTAAACGTAGTTTTTAATAAGCTATGCCATTGTATCATAGCGAATGATCTAAATATAAAAGGCATCTTCCCAAGTTTCGAGTTCATCAACAACTACCAAAATTGTTTTCTAAACATTTCTTCAATGGAAGATTTCATTGTCAACACTTGAAACTTGAATCTTCAACGGAAGATTTGACGAAAAGGTGTTGAAAATCTAATCTGCCGCATTTTTTGTGACGAACAACAGTCGAATTCCAAATCTTTCATGGTTTTTCTCCCAACAGCGAGTTGGATTTCAAATATTCTGTGGAAAACTTTACAAACAAGAGAGAAAAATCAGATTTACGCCAATTTCTCCTTCATTTATCTCTCGAAAATCCAATTTACTAAATACAAAAGCTCATTTGTGCTTTTCTAAACATTTCTTCAATGGAAGATTGCGTTTTCATCTCTTGTTCGTCAAATATTCGATGGAAGAAATGATTTTTGTCTCTCTAACAGCATTTTTCTTCTAAAATCTATCAGGAAAGATGCTTTATATGACAATTTTCTACAGTGGATGCCAATTTCAATCGATAACTGTACCCTAATCTTTGTAGAATGTAAAAATCAATATATCTCACCCCAGTTTTTTATGGTGGAGAACAAAATCTACTCTTGCAACAGCAATTTTTCTGTGAGTTTGCTATTTTCATCTGTTGAGTTTATAATCTTTGGTGGAAAATGTAGTGTATGGTTTGATTAAGTAATTTACTATACTACCCTGATGCGAAAGGAAAAAGCCACCGCACGAATCCTTTCATGTGAGTTTCTTTAGAAAAAAATTGCATAATTTACTGATAACATGGATGGAAATCCGCCTTTTTTGCAGAGCTTTTTTGGCTTTAGCCACATTTATTAAAATTGTAGATAACGCCCACTTATGACAGAGAAGTTCATTTTGACATGTATATTAGGAGAATAATTATATTTTTCAAAATGCAGAATGATAAAATATTCATAAAGCATGCTCAAAGATAAGTTTAAATCGAGTGAAAATGAGAAATAAATGACCTTATTTGGAATAAAACAGGTAAAAAAACACATCCGATGGGCGAAAAAATGTTTGAGAGCGTGAATTGCCAAATAAATAGAATGAAATGATGATTGTAACACAAAAACATGCGTTTTCTTGCTTAGAACGTGAGTTTTATCTGTTACAAAATATTTTCGACACGGCGGAAACGATTTTCAACTGTTGATTTTCATTTCCGTCGTCTAAAAAATATTTTGATGAAATTTATTGTTGGCTTAATTTATGATTTCAAAGATGAAAATGAAAATAATAAGGGTTATTTTTATTTTGAAAAAAAAACGTAGTTTAAAGTCTCATACCAAATGATTATGAAGCATTATTTTTTTTCATGAACTTAAAAAATTAGTTTTTTTATGTAAGTTTGTAGGGTTGGATTTAGGAAAATATATACGTAGTATATAAAATATAGAGGACTGCTTTTCTTCCTATATTAAACTATGAAAAATGACATGAAAAAAAAAGTTGTACGAATAAAAGACATAGCCAGGGTTCTTAACATCTCAACTGCCACAGTATCGAGAGCTCTCCGAGACACGCATGATGTCAGTACATATACACGAAAACAGGTCTTAGAAGTTGCTTCAAGACTTGGATATAAAGCCAATGTTCATGCAGCTGCCTTGGCATCAGGGAATACTAAAAATATTGTTGTAGTTATTCCTTTTATAACAAATTATTATTTCTCTTCTGTTATCTCAGGTATCCAGGAAGTTGCCTACGAAAATGGATATAATATTGTCCTAATGCTTACAAATGACAGCTCTAATAGAGAAAGGTATTTGATGGAAAATCTTGCTGTCTCAAATTTAGATGGTCTATTAGTATCCATTTCAGCTGATACATCTAACGCTGATTATTTCAATCGTTTAATAGATAAAGGGATACCAATGGTTTTTTTTGATCGTGTTCCCGAAAATTTAGAGAGCTCAAAAGTACTTCAAGATGATTATTCTGGTGCTTTTATGGCTACAGATCATTTGATATGTAAAGGTTATCGAAGAATAGCCCATTTAGCTGGAAATGAGCATCTTTTAATAACTCAAAATAGACTGAATGGGTACAAGGCTGCATTACAAAAACATAGAATATCACTTAACCATGAGTGGGTTTTGTTTTCAGGCTTCTCACAAAAGTCAGGTGAAGAAGATATGGAAAAAATTTTTAAATTAAAAGATCAACCTAATGGTATATTTGCAATAAACGATCGAAGAGCTGTCGGTGCAATTATAGCAATCAAGCGTAAAGGATTAACTGTAGGAAAAGACATCGGAGTTATAGGTTTTACCAATGATCCTATTTCCACAATAATTGAACCTTCACTAACAACCATAGAAGAGCCTGCTTTCGAAATAGGTAAGATTAGCTGTGAACTCTTGATAAAACATATAAACAACAGCAATTTTCTACCAAAGCAAATTGTTTTGTCCGGAAGTCTTATTGAAAGAGAATCGACACAACGTTCATAATATTTTTTTTAATAAAAAAACTCTCTCAGTATTAATTTTTAAGCTTGTTTTTCACTACTTCAATTGTTTAGAGTGTGAAAAGTTGATACTGCGATTCTTTTTCTTTTGCCTCTATTTATTTATCCATCATACCAATCTCCCTCAACCAACTTATCGCCCTGTCAGGCCATTCATTCACTAAGTGCCCTGTATCTCTCACTCCATACCCATGATATCCAGAAGGATACAAATGCATTGCAACCGACACTTTCGCTTCTTTGAGTGCATAATAATAAAATAAAGAACTATTCAGTAATTTATAGTCATCTTGCGTTTGAACTAAAAATGTAGGAGGTGTCTTTTTGGATACTTTAATCTCTTCTGCAATTGAAAAATTAGCTCCATCTAAATAAGCTGGGTAAATAAGCATAGAAAAGTCAGGGCGCACAGACACCTTATCATAATTGTCAATTTCTGAATAGGTGCGTTCCATAAGGTTATTGCTCGCAATTGCTGCTACATGAGCTCCAGCTGAAAATCCTATTACGCCGATCTTGTTTTCGTCGATACCCCACTCCTCTGCATGAGAACGGGTATAAGTAATTGCTCTTTGTAGATCTTGTAAAGGAGCTGTGTACATCGGCAATTCTTTGCGACGTGGCACACGATATTTCAACAACACACAATTTACACCATGTCTATTGAATCGATTACACACCTCGGTCCCTTCCAAATCAAAAGCTAAAACATTGTATCCACCTCCTGGAACCACAATGATAGTTGCACCAGAATTGCTGTCCGCCGCAGCAGGATAAAATGTTATAGAAGGCTCACTTACATCTGCTATTATCCTAACAGGCAAGCCACCTACTTTGATATTAAATGGATTTTCATTTTCAACCATTTTCGCGGTTTCTCCAGGGGCTCCGTTTGGGAAAAGCAATATTGAGTTCTGTATCATATGTATGTCTGACATATCATTCAGTGTTTTTTTAGTGATTTACAAGAATATCATTTAGCAAAGATTCGGTTTAAGTTTGTTGCCTTTCATAGTAATTTTATTTGTCCAACATACCCATATCACTCAACCAACTTAATGCCCTATAGGGCCACTCGTTTACCAAGTCTCCTGTGTTTCTAAGTCCATATCCATGTCCCCCTGATGGATATAAATGCATTGTTACAGGAACTCGGGTTTCTTTCAATGCATAATAATAAAAGATACTGCTATCAAGCAATTTATGATCATCTTGTGTTTGGATTATAAAAGTAGGCGGAGTTTTGTCTGTTACTGTTAATTCAGGAGTAAGCATAAAGTTTTCACCATTTAAATATGCTGGATAGATAAGCATACAGAAATCTGGACGAACGTTAGATTCATCGTACTTATCAATTGCTGGGTAGGAAATGTTATTAAAACTATTACTTGCCATAGCTGCTAAGTGAGCACCAGCTGAAAACCCCATCACCCCAATTTTGTTTGCATCAATATTCCATTCAGCTGCATGTGAACGTGTATATGCAATTGCTCTTTGTAAGTCTTGCAATGGTGCAGCATGTTTGGACAATCCTTCACGTCGCGGAACACGGTATTTAACTAATACGCAGTTGATACCAAAACTATTGAAGCGTTTACATATTTCGGTTCCTTCCAAATTATATGCCAATATATTATATCCTCCGCCTGGATTTACTATAATAGTTGTGCGTGTATTATTATCGGTAGCTGCGGGATAAAATGTGAGTGTTGGTTGACTAACATTGCTAATGCGCAAAACAGGACATCCAGCTACTTTTCGGCCCGATAGGTCCTCGGTTTCAGTTAATTTCGCATTTTCACTAGGTGCTCCATCAGGAAAAAGTATGATGGGGTTTTGTTGAGCCATGACCGTAACTATAACAGTCATAAACATCAAAAGGAAATATTTTTTCATATCAATAAAAACATTAATTATTTTCAATATACAAACTTAAATAAAATCTTGGTTTCTACTCCATTTCTAATTATTTATCTTACAACCACCATTATTTGTAAATCGTGTGTATCTTTGTTTCAAAATAAGGGATATATATCAATGGAACAAGAAAAATATTTGTTGGGTAAGACTTTAGTGGAAATTAGTGAAATAGTTAACACGCTTGGATTGCCCAAATATGCTGCTAAACAAATTGCCGACTGGATTTATGTGAAACGCGTAAAAACGATAGATGAAATGACAAATATTTCCGTTCGTAATCGCGATATCTTAAAAAAGAAATTCGAGATAGGTCTTTCTTCACCCATCCAAACTCAAGTTTCTGAAGATGGTACTCAAAAACTTTTGTTTAAAACAAGCAATGAAAAATTAGTAGAGGCTGTATTAATTCCTGAAGATAACCGTCTTACTTTATGTGTATCGTCGCAAGTCGGGTGTAAAATGAATTGTGATTTTTGCATGACTGGTAAAATGGGATTCCATGGTAATTTGACTACTTTAGAAATCTTAAATCAAGTTTATGCGACTCCTGACTCCGAAAACCTAACTAATATTGTTTTCATGGGAATGGGTGAGCCATTGGACAACTACGATAATGTAATGAAAGCAATTGGAATAGTTACAGCAGATTATGGTTTGGCATTGAGCCCTAAACGCATAACAGTTTCTACTATTGGAATAACACCCAAACTTGCTTTGTTCCTTGAAGAGAGTAAATGTCATCTTGCCGTTAGTTTGCATAGTTCTATGCCAGCACAAAGAGAAACTTTGATGCCCATAGAGAAAAAGTATCCAATAGCAGAAATAATCGAATTATTGAAAAAGTATGATTGGAGCAAGCAGAGACGACTCTCTTTCGAGTATATCATGTTTGACGGTGTAAACGATGCACTTATTTATACTCGTGAACTTGT
>JAQVZQ010000069.1 GCA_028708095.1 Dysgonamonadaceae bacterium | reverse complement strand
ATGATAAAGTGAGCTGTCATTATCCACTTGACCAATAGAATTGAAAGGGAATAATAAAAAAGCTCCTACAAAAAAAGCAATGCTTATTATACGCAATTCGTTTTTGCTTGTGTTCTTCATCAGATTATGTTAAGTTCTTATTATCACAAACTAAATAAAAAAGTTACTTGCTTTCTACATTCTTTCTGGGACATCAATTCCCAATAGCGACATTCCGTTCTTGATTGTTAATGCTGTGTTTTTAGAAAGCATCAGTCGGAAAGCTTTTAGCGATTCATTCTCTTCTCTCAAGATAGTGAAATCGTGATAGAACTGATTATACTCTTTTACTAAGTCATACACATAATTTGCAATGAGCGAAACGTTGTACTCTTCTGCTGCTTGTTGAATAACTGTAGGGAAATCAACAAGCATCTGCACCAATCCTTCTTCTTTTTCCGATAGTTCCACATCGCCAATGCTGTTTGGGATATCAATGTTTTGCTCTGCTGCTTTTCTCAATACCGATTGAATGCGTGCATGAGTATATTGAATAAATGGACCCGTGTTACCATTGAAATCAATGGACTCTTGGGGGTTGAACGTCATGTTCTTTCGGGGGTCAACTTTCAGAATAAAATATTTCAGAGCTCCCAATCCCACCATACGAACAATTTCTTCTGCTTCTTGGGGTGTACAATTGTCCAGTTTGCCCAACTCATTGGATGTATCGCGAGCCGTTTCAATCATCTCTGCCATCAAATCATCGGCATCAACAACCGTTCCTTCTCGCGATTTCATTCTCCCTTCAGGTAGCTCAACCATTCCATAAGAGAAATGCACCAACCCTTTGCCAAAATCATAACCCAACTTATCCAGCAATGCCGACAATACCGTGAAATGGTGGTTTTGTTCGTTCCCAACCACATAAATCATGGTGTGGATAGGGTAGTCATCAAAGCGAAGTTTGGCTGTGCCAATATCTTGCGTCATATACACTGAGGTGCCATCGGCTCTCAACAATAGTTTGTGATCTAACTTCTCGTCAGTCAAATCGGCCCATACCGAATTGTCTTCTTTTTGATAAAAGACACCCTCTTTCAATCCTTTCAACACCCTTTCTCTTCCCACAAGATAGGTATCCGACTCGTAGTATATTTTATCGAAAGTAACACCCATCTCTTTGTAGGTTTCATCAAAACCCTTGTAAACCCAATTGTTCATCATCTTCCACAGATTCACAGTTTCCGCATCATTGTCCTCCCACTTCAAAAGCATGTCGCGTGCCTCGCCCATTAGCGTTGATTGTGCTTCGGCTTCATCTTTTGACAGACCTTTAGCTTCCAGTTCGGCAATTTCGGCTTTATATTTTTGATCAAATAGCACATAATATTCTCCAATCAGATGGTCGCCTTTCTTGCCAGAAGATTCGGGTGATTCATCGTCTCCCCATTTCTTCCACGCCAACATCGACTTACAAATATGAATGCCTCTGTCATTTACAATATTCGTCTTTACTACACGTTTGCCATTTGCTTTCAGAATCTCGCAGAGCGAATGTCCCAAAAGATTGTTGCGAACATGTCCCAAATGAAGTGGTTTGTTGGTGTTGGGCGATGAGTATTCCACCATATAAAGCGGAGCATCATCGGCTGGTTCTTTAAATCCAAATGCAGGGTTGTCATTTATTTGTTCCAATGCACCAATCCAAATTGCTGAAGAGAGCGAAAGGTTGAGAAAACCCTTGATGACATTGAAAGACTCAATGATGGTAGATTCTTTTATCAATGCCTCACCAATTTCCTGAGCAGTTTGTTCAGGGTTTTTCCTGGATATACGCAGCAAAGGAAAAGTTACGAGGGTGTAATGTCCTGTAAATTCCTTTTTGGTTTTTTGCAGTGTAATTTGAGATTCATTTACTTCTGCGTTATATAATTTAGCAATTGCGCTGATGATAGCAACTTGCAATTCTTTTTCAATATTCATTATAGTGGGTGTATTGTTAGATATAAAATGGGTTGTTGTTTACTTTTTAAATTTCAGTTCCATTATCAAAGGTAGATGATCAGATGCGTATTGCTCATCAACGGTATAATAATTCTCTACATTAAATAGGTCAATCGCCTTTTGATTTAAAACGAAAAAATCAATCGCCACATTCGGATCAATTTGAGGATATGTAAGCGGATGCTCGTCAGTTACCATTTTAAATTGCTTTTTAATCAAATTGAAATTATCATTATCTGGCTCCATATTAAAATCTCCTCCAAATATAATTGGGTATTCATCATACTTTTGAGTTAGCTCAAGCATTTGTGCAATTTGAAATGCCCTATCTACATCCGATCTATGGTCGAGGTGAACGGTCATTATAGCAACCTCTTTTCCTTCTATTTCCACAACAATGATGGCTATTGAGCGAGTTTCGCCATTTGATTCTTCTGGGACAGGTAATTTTAAGCTTTCTGCCTCTTTAATTGGATATTTGGATAGAATTGCTTGACCTTGCTCTCCTTCCGATTTAAAAGATGCACCTGCAAAATGATAATGCATCCCAGTTAATTCAGCCAAATCTTTTGCTTGGTCAGATGCCTTGCCAGAACGCACTGTGTTTTTATCAACCTCTTGAAGAACTACCAAATCAGGTGCTTCTTTAATGATAACATCAGCAACCGCTTCCAAATCAGTGATATTGAAATCAGAAATAGCACCAGGAGTGGCTATGTGTATATTATAGCTCATCACTTTTATGGGCATATCTGATTGTTTGGACGAATTGCATGCAGCAACAAACAGTAAAACGAACAACAATGATGTCGCAATTTGAATACCTCTTTTCATAAGATTGAATGCTAATATATAAGTCAATTTAAATGAATGATAAAGATACTGTGTTTTAAACGGAAATCAAAACAAATGTTTTTGTTATTGTGGTTTATTAAGCGACAATTGACAGCTGAATATTAAAAATTAAGAACTGTATGCTTGCGCACTTCCATTTGTCGTGCAAATTTTACGCTATTCATGCATTTTCACCACAAATATCCCACATTTCACTTACCCTGACTACTCGCTACGCAAAAAAAATAGTGTTTAACTATCGTTTTGCTACTTATTGCTGCCAAATGCATACAGATTGCTTCGGAATAGTCCTTTGTCACATGACATTGCAAACTTCCGAACTCGGAATAGTCTTTTGCCACGTGACATTACATAATTCCGAACTCGGAATGGTGCATTGACGCGTGACAAAGCATATTTCCGAGATAAAAAGGGGGTTTTATTACGAAAACCATGCATACCCCACCCATCATACCCTTCCAACTCCCACCAATTTGCTATCGATTTTATGAACAAGGGTGCTTATACAAAAGGTACACCACACTTCCATACTGACAATTGTCTATCGTCAACCCAGTAAAGCCTATAGCGGCTGTGTAGCGGCGTCAACTAAATAAATAAGTGATTTGTAAGAAATGCCACTGCTTGTAGATAAACCAATTTCGCATGTTCTGCTATTGGAATATCCCTCGGTGGCACCACGGTTGTTTTCTTTGAGCGGAGCAAGTGCCGACCTACTTAATTCGGGATAGAAAAAACCCCTGTCGCCCGCCCATCCACAACATTCAACATCAGCAGGCACAACTACATGTTGTGCACAAAGGGATGCAATTTTAAGCAATTTTGCACTCAGTCCCATTTTCGTGGAGCTACATGTTGTGTGAATTGACACAGTGGTAGGTTGTTGTTCAAACTTAAGTTTACCTAACAGAAAGTCGTAAATAAACTCCACTTGATCATATAGCTTCAATCGAGAGTCCAAGGTTTCTTTCATGTGCAATAAGCAAGGGCTCATGTCGCATACAATGGGAAGTTTGCCATTTTTACTTGCTATTAGTAAGGCTTCGTTTAGTTCAGATTCTTTCTTTGCTGCTTGTTTTCTAAATCCTTTGCTGCTAAATGCCATTCCACAACACAGTTTATCTTTCTCTTGGGGAATGATAACGGTGTATCCAGCTTTATCTAACAACGAAAGCATCTTTGATGGCACATCAGTTTGTTCGTCATAATCAGCAGAAGGTCCCATTGCTCGGGTAATGCAAGAAGGAAAATAAACAACCAGTGGAGCATCAGCAGGTGAAGCGTGATAAATGTTGCGGTTTATCTTTTTTGCACCCGATGGTGTCTGCCTTGTCCATAATGGTATTGCACCATCACCCACTTTGTATAGCCCCTTTGCAATTGTTTCCATTTGGTTATAACCAATAACCTTTGCTACAGCATGCGGGATAGGCAGAATATTGCGCACAACGGATGTCATGGTTTCCATATGATTGCCCATATAGTTGGCTACTTTTTCGGCAAACTGTCCGTTGTTTTGCCACCTAAGTTCTTTTACCAATATGCCAGTGTCGATATCAACTGGACATGCTATGCTGCACAAACTATCAGTTGCGCATGTTTCGTTGAGGGGATAGGATATGTCTTTTGCCAACTCTTGTATACTCTTTTTGTCCTTCCCTTGATTGTCTGCCATTTCAGTCAAGTAGCGGTAAGCCACAATGCGCTGTCGGGGAGTCATTGTCAAGTTCTTCGATGGACAACTTACTTCGCAAAAGCCACACTCAATACATTTATCAATAATTGGATTAGCAAGCGGGATGTGTTTTAAGTTTTTTATAAAAACATCTTTATCATCATTGATTAGAACCCCTGGATTGAGAATGTTATTGGGATCGAATGCCTTTTTGATACGCTTCATCAATCCATATATATCTGTTCCCCATTCTTTTTCAACAAATGGAGCCATATTTCTTCCCGTTCCATGTTCTGCTTTCAGGCTTCCTTTATGTTTTAAAGCAATTAAGCTGGTTAGCTCATGCATAAATTGAGCATAGTTATCAATACCTTGCTGATTGTTTATATCGGGGAAGACAGTGAAGTGAACATTGCCATCAAGTAAGTGTCCCCACATCACATGATTGCTATAGTTATATTGTGCAAGCAATTCTTTCACATCCGACAGGGCATCTCCAAGCACATCTGCTTCTAAGGCTATGTCTTCAATAATGCAAGCCGTGCCTTTGGGTCGTGAGGCAGCAGCTGAAGTGAACAAACCATTGCGTACCCGCCAATAAGTGTCGTATAATTTAATGTCAGTTGTAAACTTAATGGGTGAATAGGTTTCAATTTCGGATAGTTTCTGCTCAATCTCTTTCATCTGTTGTAGCAATTGCTCCATTTCATCGGCAGATGTATCGATAAGAAGGGCTGCTGCATCAACTGGCAATGTTTTTAACTCTATGGGCATTCCTTCTTGATCTTCCACAGCGCGAAGCGCATTTCTGTCCATCAATTCTGCTGCACTCACATTGCATTCACGTAAAGCAGGAATTGCTTTACACATATCACGCAAGTTGTGAAAGTAAATCATTGCGGTGGCTTTGAGGGGTGCATCGTGTACTGTTCGAAAAGTGGCTTGCGACATAAAACCCAGTGTTCCTTCCGAACCAATCATCAGATGTTGGATGATTTGAATGGGGTCATCAAAATCGATCAAAGAATTCATACCATAACCACATGTGTTTTTAAGGTTGAATTTCTTTGCAATAACCTCTTTTATGTGGCTATTATTTGTAACCATTTGATGCAATGCTACTATTTCTTCAATTAGTTTTGGTTGACTTTTCTTGAAGTTTTCACAACACTCCTTGTCACCAGTGTCAAGTAGCGTGCCATCGGCTAACACAATTCGCATCGACTTTACCGTGTTGTAGCTATTGTGTTTTATTCCGTAACTTGACCCGCTTGCATTGTTGGCAATAATTCCCCCAATCTTAGCTGAATCAATGGATGCAGGTTTTGGTCCTAACTTGCGCTGAAAGCGTTTTAGCATTCTGTTAGCAGCTGTGCCTGTAAGTGCCGATCCAAAAGTAGCGGTGTGTCCATTATCTGTAATTGCAGCAAATTCAAATCCCCTGCCCATCTCCATGAGTATCGAATCGGATATGGTTTGTCCGCTCAGACTTGTTCCTGCAGCTTTAAATGTAAGTGGAATTTGTTCTTCGCTGCAAAACTGCAAAAGCCTAATTGCTTCCTCTTCATTTTTCACTTTCACAACAGCCTTTGGTATCAAACGATAAAGGCCTGCATCTGTGCCTCGCACCAGGCGAGTTAATTTGTCGGTAAACAATTGTTCTTTTGGGAACAATTTCGAGAGTTGGGTATGTAGTGATGAAGTATCCATTATTTAAATAGTTAGGGAGAGGTTGTGATACTATGAAAAATATACGACTGAGCAAGCATTAAGAAAAGACACCTTAGAATGAAATCAAGGTAAATCAAAAATGGAATAAAAATCGCTTACTTTCTTATTAAGCTTCTTGTAGAAGGATTCAATTTCAGCTGTTGATGGTGACTGATTTCGCCACTTAGCGAGCATTTCTTCACTCTCATTAAAAATTGTTGACTCCAATGGTTCTATTCGTTGAATGTATCCTGAGTTTTCTGTATTAATTAGCTCGTCAAGTTTTAGGTAATGGTAGCCATCAGAGCGTGTCAGCGGATAACATTTGTTTTTCCATTCCTTGGCAGCTTCGTTCAGTGGACTGTTTTGCAGTTCTGAGTTGTATCGAAGTATATTGGGAATGTTTTTACCTCCTGCAATCCACAAAGGCATGGCAATACAAGTGTTTGGGTAACCTACAAGTGTCCAAATTGTGGTTAAGGTGGGCGATTCATTTGGTTTTACCCCTTCTACAATTATGGAAGAAGCAGAACTATGGCGCGTTATCAAATCATCTGAAGCGACAAAAGAACTTTCGTTTGTGCCACTTTCAAATTTCTCTCTGTAGTTTATTCCAAAAACAGGATGAAAGGAGCACCTTGAAAACCTTTGAATTACTGTTCTATAATCCAATTTATTGTTTTGTAATGCTTTTTTAAAAACCGTTTCTGCTGCTTCTCTTCTAATAAAACCATATCCTTTGTTCTTTGTTCCAGATTCAGAATAGTTGGTGCGAATGATATATCCATTGGGTGCAATCTCAGTGTCATTGGCATCAAACTTGGTCCATGTCCAGTTATTCACCTCATAATAGGCTGCGCCTCCGTTGGCATCTATCACACCGTAATGTGAAGCTTGACCACGCGGTTTTGGATAAGTGTTCAATAAATTCTCCAAGTCTTGTAATGATGCACAAGTTTGCAAAGCAAGCTTCATAAATATTCCTTCCTGATCTTTCAATTGAGTTGTGTCACCCACATTCACATTGTAAGAAGCACTGTTCATTATTGCAAAACCTGCACTGTTAGTACCTCCCCAGACCTCTAAACCAAGAGTGTCATTCGAGTTTACCAGCCCGAGATAGGTATATTTGCCATCATCAAAAAAACGCATTGCATTCTTAATGTTGTCTGTATCTCGAAGTTTCCATATCATGCTTCTACCATTAGCACTATTTCTTGCGGCTATAACAGCAGTTGTACAAGCGTGGATAGTGGCATTGAGTACTGAAAATATGGATATAATTATAAGTAAGGCGTGTTTTATTTTCATTGATTGATTGCTTTGTTATTGTGAATCTTCCTATACAAAAATAAGAATAATACGGATATAAAAAAACTGTCTTCTTTACTTATAATAAAGAGACAGTTTTGATTTTCAACCTAATTTATAACGAATACTTTTTCTTGCTCCTTCAGTTTAGCACAGAGAGATATAAGTTTCTTTCTCAACTTGTTCAAGAACAATTTTCTTTTCTCTCGCCAGCCAGCCAATTGCTGCATATAAATCTTTATCTGTAAGATTAACAGCTTTCTTGAGCAATTTTACATTCATCCGACCTTCTTGGTCAAGACTTGTCCACACTTTACCAGCGTTAATTCCAATGTTTTCTATCATTATATTTATTTTTTTATGTGTGATTTATAAAAGCAGTAATTATTACTATACACAGAAGAGGTGGAGCACTTGACTTATTAATTATTATGAATGTTTTAATCTTTTATTGATCTGTGGGTTACTTCATTCAACAAATTGTTTACTTGTTCGATGAGAGAGCTCTCCTCGTTGTTCATTATCACATAGTCAGACAAGCTTATTTTTTCTTTTTCGGGCATTTGGTGCTTTATTCTATTTCTTACTGACTCTTCATCTACATTGTCACGCAATGCTACACGTGCCACCCTTCTATTAAGTGAAGTATAAACTGTTATAATTTTGTCGAGATGTATATGAAAATTCGATTCAAATAATATAGCTGCTTCCAAAGCAACTATCGAGTGGTTTGAATGTTGAGAACACCATTGATTGAAATGTTTCAGTACTTCGGGATGGATGATTGAATTAGCAAGTTGTAATTTATCAGCGTCATTAAATATTATGTCCGCAAACTTCTTTTTGTTGAGCACTTCATTTTCATATATGTCAGCACCAAAATGGTGCATGAGCTTTTCTCGAATGACAGGAGACGTATCATTCAGAGTTTTTGTCTCTTTGTCTGCATTGTAAACAGGTACACCGCTTAGTTCAAAAAGCCTTGACACAGTTGATTTGCCACTCCCTATTCCTCCTGTTATGCCTAATTTAATCATATCTATATATATTATTTAACCTCGAACAAAAACTCTACAATGCTTGGTGAAATATGAAAGTTTTTTATAGAGTGAGGGTACGATGTTAGCTTCAATTCTACTTGATCTCCTTCAATCTTTTTCAATTCATTGTAATCAACTTCGATTTCAAAACTCTCTTGTGGAATTTTTTTATAGTCGTCTAATGTGACAGCAAACGTAACGTTTACTTTTGAAGGGAAAAACTTTATATCAACACTATCAGGTGTGTTAATTGTGGAAATTGCTATTTCAAATTGCCTTTCAGTAAACTCAAGAATGGGAATGTATATTTCTACTTCGTTGGGTTTAAATTTAACACCATCAATTTTCTTCAAATTGGCTTTTAACTGCGAAGTAGTTTTAAGGTTTTCAAAAACACTATACTCAGTTACAGCTTCTGATATATTGCGAAGTTGTTCACCTGTAGCATATACTTTCACTTCACTAGGAATAATTGATATGGAGTCAATCACAAGATGTCCGCCGCTTGTTCTCATTTCTCCATCAAAAACAACGGGTATGGTTTTGCTCTGCAGCTTTGCAGTTTCAATTGAAATGATAGCAGGCATATAACCAATTAGATCGGTAGTTACTGATAACTTAGTTCGAATTAAAGGAGAAAGTTGATTTACCTGCAACCTTTCGTTGTTCTCTTTTTGTGTTTTCTCAACATCAATTACAAGAGAGTCTTTTCTTTTGAAAAAGTAATACTTGAACAATCCAGAGCCATAGTCGCTTATTCTAAGATCGAGGTGATCTGGCATGGGGTTTACAAAAACCTCATCCTCTGGGATGTTTACATACTTTATTGGCAATCGAAAGTTTCCTTCTGCTTTATCTTGAAAGAAAATTAAGAGCCAAAAAATAAAAGCTAAAATTAGAAACAAGAAAAAAGGAATTACTTTACCCCATTCAATTTTAGCAAAAAATTGTCGGAGCTTATCCCATAAATTACTGATAATGCTTAAAAAAGACATGTTTGCTTGTTTCTAATTTTAGTGTGCTGTGTTCACAAGATGCAACTTGTTTTCTTGTAAAGAATACTTAGTTACCTACATCAGTTGCCGACGCAAAAACAGAAGCTTTATCTACTTTGATGGTTACGCCATTGGAAATCTCTAAAAGAAAATATGTGGGTTGAACCTCTTTGATTCTACCATGAATACCACCTGCAGTGATAACTTTGTCTCCATTTTGCATGGCTTCACGCGCTTTCTGAATGTTTTTTTGTTTCTTTTGTTGTGGACGAATCATAAAGAAATAAAATATGGCGATAATAACTACCATAAAAATCAAGGAACTTCCCATTGGGTTGCCTCCAGTTTGTAATAAAATATTCATAATTGTTTATATTAAATTGTTTAAAAACTCAGTTTAGTTTTTGAAAAACGTTTTATCCTTCTTCAGTTCAGTAACAATGGCATCTAAAATACCATTGATGAATGTACTGCTTTTTGGTGTGCTATACGATTTAGCAATATCAATATATTCATTTAGCGTTACATTAATTGGAATGGACGGAAAAGAATGCAATTCAGCCATTGCAATTTGCATAATGATAACATCCATAAACGCTATTCGTTCGAAATCCCAATTCTCGGCATGATGCGTAATTTGTTCGCGATAACTTTTCTCATTCATTATTGTTTCACGCAATAGCTTTATGGCATATTCTCTGTCCTCATCATCATTAAACATAGGTAACAGTTTTTGATTTTCACCTTCTGATTTATTGAATTGTTTAATGCTTTTGTGAACGAAAGACTGTACTATTTCAATGTCATCATTCCAGAATATACTTTCGTCTTCTAATATGTCGTCCAACTCCTCATTGCGATAGATAAAAGATTTAAAGGTTTTTCTCCAAAACTCTTTATCATCGCTATAAGTTGGCTTTTCTAACTCAGTATATATTTTGTATGCATCAGAATCAAGAATTTTGTCCAATGTGCTTCTTACAAAATTTGAGTTTGACTCCCATGAAAATGGTCTTTCTGAAAGAAACTTGACGAACATTCTATTGTCTCGTAGTTGCTGTATGAATTGGTTTTTGATAAGATGCATTTTCGGATTTAAATCATCGTGGGTAGGCAAAAACTTATTCATCTTAGTGTCTACACGCTTTTCGTATAGATCAGTTATCTCAACCATCAATAGTAAAAGGTAAAAATAAAGGTCGTATGATTTTTGCAGTCCTAACAAAAGTTCTTTTTCAACCTGACTGACATCCTTGTTTCTGTTTTGATACCAGGCATATACAATTTGTATAACTCTTATTCGGATTAAAATTCGATTAATCATTGTTGATTTTAATTGTTTATATATTTTACAAAAATAGCCATTTATTTCTTTTTAGAGAACGATTATGGTATAAATAAGATTTCAAGTGCAATTTAAACAGATTCTAAAAAGAATGTTCTCATTATTAAGCACTACCTGCAACATACAATAAAGAGGAATGATATGAACTCTGTTTAAAGAAAATAGTTGTAACTTCGTAAACTCTAAAAAGAAAAAATAGATCAAAAATGGAGCAAATTATATCAGATTTCACACATCACTTTGCTGTTCCCTATACAAACCCGGTGCTTATTTTTGCCGTGCTTTTGTTAATTGTGCTTTTGTCACCAATTCTACTTAAAAGATTAAATGTGCCAAGTATAATTGGGTTAATAATAGCAGGAGTAATAATCGGTCCTCACGGTTTAAATCTTATCAATGGTGATGCTGGGGTGAATATGTTTTCTTCAATCGGGTTGCTTTACATCATGTTTATTGTAGGGCTCGAACTCGATTTGAATGAGTTTAAGGCAAATCGAAATAAAAGCGTTGTATTTGGATTCTTCACCTTTATTATTCCTCTTGCAGTTGGTTATCCTGTTTGTCGATATTTATTAGGGTATGATGTTTATGCAAGTTTTTTAACTGCCAGTATGTTTTCGACACATACATTGGTGACTTATCCAATTGTTAGCAGAATGGGTGTATCCAAAAACCAAGCAGTTGCCATCACTGTGGGTGGAACAATTCTCACAGATACTGCGGTTCTTATCATCCTTGCTATAGTTATAAATAGTAGTGCGGGAGCATTCAATTTTTTGTTTTTGTTGAGATTGCTTGCCTCCTTAACTGTGTTTTCTTTTATTGTTTTCTTTATAATTCCTAGAATAGCACAATGGTTCTTTCAGAAGGTGGAAAGCGAAAAATATTCTCACTATGTTTTCGTGGTATTTATTGTTTTCCTTTCTGGATTCTTAGCAGAATTGGGAGGTATTGAACCAATTATTGGTGCCTTTGCTGCAGGGTTAGCATTGAATAGATTGATACCTCACAGTTCGGCACTCATGAATAGGATAGAGTTTATTGGAAATGCATTGTTCATTCCCATCTTTCTTATATCGGTGGGTATGCTTGTAAACATTTCGGTGGTTTTTAGTGGAACTACTACACTATACATTGCAGCAGTTTTATCTGTTGTTGCATTGTTAGGTAAGTGGTTAGGAGCATTTTTTACGCAAAAAGTTTTTAAGTATTCAGTTTCTCAACGCAATCTTATTTTTGGGTTAAGCTCCTCGCATGCTGCTGCTACACTTGCTGTTATTTTGGTGGGCTTTAAGGCAGGCATTATTGATGAGTATATTTTGAACGGAACCATTGTGTTAATACTTTTTACATGTCTTGTTGCATCTTTTGTAACCCAAAAAGCAGCTAAGGAGATTGCTATTGCAGAAGAAGATGAAGATATAATTCCTTCTGAGCTGGGTCATTTTGCTCAAGAAAAGATATTAGTCCCTATTGCTGATCCAGCCAATATTGGGAAACACATTGAGTTGGCAATGTTGCTAAAGGATAAAAAATCCATCAATTCAATTTCTCTTCTGGGGGTTGTACCCAATAATGAGCAAGCCGAGATTAATATAATTAATTTTAAAAAGAAGTTGCAAGAGCAAGTGTCTGATGCAGTTGCTGCCGACTTGAAAGTTGATGTGATTGCAACCATCGATCACAATGTGGCAAGTGGAATAGTTAGAACGGCTCGTGAAACTATGTCAGATATTGTTATACTGGGTTGGCCTGGCAAGGTGGGGGTATTAGAAAAACTTGTGGGTGACAAAGTTGATTTGATTATTAAGAACATGGATAAAAACCTTTTTATCTGTCATTTGGAACGAAAGATGATTTCGCACAAACGAATAGTTGTTGTTTCTCCTCCACTAACAGAAAAAGAATTAGGTCTCGATGTGTGGGTTAACAAAATAGTGCAATTGTCTCAAGAACTCACATTGCCTGTTCTTCATATTGGTCATCCCGAAACGCAGAGCTTAATAGCCAGTCAAAAGAAACTGAAAGCAAATTTCACTT
>JAQVZQ010000402.1 GCA_028708095.1 Dysgonamonadaceae bacterium | reverse complement strand
ACATAAATGCAGATTATATAATTTAGATAATAAAAAAAGCAAATTCTTTTAAACTTGCCCAATCTTTAAGATGTTTTTATTTGAGTTTTTTCATTAGGTTTGTGTTAATATAAAGTGACTGTTAACAAGCTGTGCATTAGGTCTTATCTTTCTTAATTCTTTTCCTTCAAGTTCATTTAAATCAAATCCAATAAAGTCACAGTAAGCTTTGTTGCCAAAAATAACTCTTGAATTAGAGTCTATTATATTAATGCCTTCTGATATACTGTCAAGTATTAATTTAAGACTTTCGTCAATTATAAGTTTTTTCATTTTCACTACTCCTAATAAATTGACCTGCTAATCTTTTAAGTTATTTACAGTTGCCTTATTAATATGGTTTTTGCATGTATTGGAACAATTATACATCCAAATTCAATAATTTACAATAATAAAAGAATAAAAAATAAAAGGAACTGTCGGAAAACAGCTCTCATGATTACTCCAACATATCCTTTATTTGTTTGTTATTTTTGTCATCATCAACATTAACAATTATTACATCCATGCCGATCTTTAGTATTTCTTCCCATCTGATTCTCTTAGGTTTTGTCTTGCCAAGCATCCCCATAAACTTACTTCCTTCTTCTATATAAAAGGCTGTAATTTTACCTTTTCTTGTATCGATTTCCACATCGTCAAACCTGCCTATAACTATGCCGTTTTTTATATTAACAACATCCTTTTCAGCTAGGTCCCAATAATTAGTCAAAACACCACCACCTTATCCTTTTATAATATATCATAGGTGCAAGCCGCCAAATCGGCTTGCTTCACACCGATACAATGAATACATCGGGGCAAAGACCCAAGTCTTTGCTTCATTATTTGTATTCATTATAAAATATGTACAACAGTTATCAATTATGACAAACATTGTAGCAAATCACATTAAGGGTAAATGTGCATGTTACTTATATTTTGACTTCAAAAATCGAACCTTCTCTTCGATAACCGAGTTTTTCATAATAAGGGTCTACATCGCTCATCACATAAACAGGCTGATTAGAAAAATCCTTGCACACTTGTTCCATAAGCATTTTTCCAAGCTGTCTTCCACGATATGATTTTCTCACAAGCAAATCATAGACATAGACACCAAAACCATCATCCTCACGACATCGAACAAAGCCGCATAGAATATTATCATCATACATTACATAAGTAAAACTTGATTTCAATGCTTTTATATATTTATCACGGCCTTTTTCTCCATGATAGTCGCTCCAATCGTCCCCCTCTTCTTTTAGCATATCAAACAAGGGTGACTCATCAGCATCAAAATATCTTTTTATAATCATCTCTTCCTCCTTTATTTTCACTAGGACCTGATTGTTGTCTGCTGCATGATTACAACAACGTACAAATTTTCCTATGAAAGGTCTGTATAATGTTGTGTTACGGTATACCTTTTGTTATTTGTAAAATTTCAACTAATATGTTATTGTACAGAAAAATACTTTCCTACTTAAATTGCTCAAAATTTCAATTAATGTGTGAATAATTTTAATAAAAGTTACTTTTTTGCTCAAAATTTCAATTAATGTGTGAAAAATCAAAAAATTATTATCTAAATTCACACATTAATTGAAATTTTGAGCACTCAGGTATAAAAAAGGGGTTAAGTGTTTCCCAAGATAAGTACTACACCACTAATATACCCCATTTTTAGATTAGATAACCGATTTTTCGACAGGTAGCAATGTACGCAGGAGTGCATGCATCCGGTCGAATTTCTTTGCTCTGTTTTGCATTCGTTTCCCAAGACGAGATGCAAGATTAAAAGCAAAATCCATGCAAGCATCCTTGTTGTACAATTGTATGGTGCTCAAATGCATTACTTCAATATTTTGCCTCTCAAGTATTGCAGAGCGCATTGCATCTTTACCTTGCTCAGTAGGACTGTTATGAAAAGCGAAGCTTTCATATTCAACGGCAAGTCTTGCTTTCTTATAATATAAATCAGCAAAACAACGTTTTTGTCCGAGACGTTTAGCAGCTTCATCATTAAGCCTTATCTCATAGTTGAAAACTGCACCATCAAGACCGTAACCGCCCAAAGCATGCGGTAAAGTCAGTATCATATAGGCAATCGATTCCATTAACGATGCGGAACCATCTTCTATGTATTTTACTGCACGCAAAGCTTTGCGGTGTCCACGGTGACCAGATGTTTTTGCAAGAAAAGCTTTAAGTTTTTGCTTTGTCGTAATTTCCTCAGAAGGATTACCGGGCGAATGCGAACAAAGCTGCAAACCAAGTAATATAAGACGGTGAATATCCAAACTGCACGCAAGCTGCAAGAACACTAATTCAGGTGAAGCAACCATTATACCGTTTCTTGACACCACTGCATTAGCAGGCAGCGCGAGTTCGCACAGGTGGATTATTTTATCCTTTTTACGAAACCTTTCACTTTGTTTGGAAACAGAATAATTAACCTTGCTTGCTCTATCAACATTAGAATCAAGCACGGCTTCAATATATGGGATGTCCCAAAATAAGGCGGCAGAAAAATAACTCAAATATTCTTTCATATAAAAAGTATAATGTGAGTTAAGTAAAACATCAAGTAGAATATGGTTATATTTGGAAAAATGCTAACTTATACTATGCCAAATTTGAAATAATTTGCTAATGCATCGAAAAAATTACCCTTCAGGTCCAATATGCTCAAAAATTCAACTAATGTGTGAATAAATCTTAAAAAAACTAATTTATGAAGTAAAATATGCTCAAAAATTCAATTAATGTGTGAAATAATCGGGATATATTCATCCTAATAAACACATTAATTGAAATTTTGAGCATTTTGTTAAAAATTATCACTAGAAAATTAAATAAAAATATACTAACGATTACAAGCACCAGTTTATGGCATATTACGAAGTTTTGAATCCTTTCTTTAACTGATTTAGTGCTGATTTTTCGAGGCGGGATACTTGTGCTTGGGAAATTCCGATTTCATCTGCTACCTCCATTTGTGTCTTCCCTTTATAAAAACGCATATCTACAATTTGCTTTTCCCTTTCGGATAAGTTACTTATACTATCTTCTAAGGTTATTCTT
>JAQVZQ010000401.1 GCA_028708095.1 Dysgonamonadaceae bacterium | reverse complement strand
CCCAGCTCGTGCGCCAGTTCGGAAACATTCTTCCGGTCCAGGCTAAGTTTAACGGCATTTTCCTTGAATGCCTTGTCGTAATGCGTTCTTTGCTTTCTCATATCACACAAAGATAAGCTTTTTATGCTTAACCTCGTGTCCCAGCAAAGTTAGCAACTCCATTCTTTTATTCTTGATTAAATACTAAGTCTTTAAATTCTTCGTGTAAATCCGTGAAATCTTTAGGATAAGCATTTAGCATATACTCCGAAAATGACACACACATATTAGCTAAAGAAAGAAACAGATTATTTGACCCATTGTTTTCTGCGTCTCTTATCATTTTATAATATTTTTCCATGTAGTATTCTAAACTATTTTCTCTAAACTCATCGCTATATAATAACAAAGTAGATACTTCTATAACAATCAGAGGTTTAATATTTTGAACATCAATTCCTTTAGCTTTCAAGTTTTCGTAAAACCACTGATTCATTAAATATGGCAATCCATCAGGGATAATATTTATGTCAGTTAAAACCAAAACAGGATAAATTATGTCAACGTAGTTAGCATTTGAATCCCACACAAAATCGTTATTCCTAATTTTCTCTATTAGATTTATCAATTGTCCTATGCCAATTGGAGTAGGATGTTTTAATTTTTCACCATGATTTTCTACAACACTTAGAATTTTGTTCTTATACTCATCAATAATTATATTTACATTTCTCGACTGCTTTACACTCCCTTTAATTCTGATATCTTTATGTTCAAAAAGAATGATAGAGTTATTTTCTCTGTTTTTTAAAAAGTAGTCTGGTGCACCATTTTCTTTAATATTTTTAGCTTCAACACCATTTATTGCTAAGTATCTATTGTTGTGGTTAATTCTACTGATATAACTATGAAGCAAAGTCTCTTCAAAAAAACGCTCTTTGTATTCTATTCCAAACTTTGGGAGATGTAATTCTTTTATTGCTATGTGTTGAAAGTCAAAATAAAGACTGTTGAAAAGACGTTCAAATAAAAATATTAAATTATAGACAGCGTAAGTTCCGTCTTTATTTTTAATTAAAGGTTTATTCCTGAAATGTACATAGTCTTCATTTTTCTGTAAAGGAACAACATCATCAATGTCCATTGACAGAAAGTCTAATACATTCTTTGATATTAAATCATCTTGAATTCTATCTTCAATAAATGGGAAGTCTCCCATCCAAAGTTCAACTCCAATCTCTTTTAAAGTGTGTTCAGCGTTTAATTTCATTACAGCGAAAACACCTATAATAGTTTTTATATATTGACGATAGTTACTAATTCCAATTTTAGTTATAAAACGATTGTAGATAGGTTTGAAATAATTATTCTTGGATACATATTCAAAAAAATCAACACTTTTTGTAAATGCAAATCTAAATGTTTGATTATAATTGTTTGAATTAAACCCACTTTGAGAAAATGAATTTGCGAGAACTAATTTACAAGCCTCTATTTTCTTATTACTATCCTTTTGAATATCTCCGTGAACATGTAGCCTTTCGTTTATTAATAAAATTACTTTGAGCAGATTCTCTTCAAAACTTGAACTATCTAGATTACCTGATTGATACGGAGTAGAAAAAGCATATCTCAGCAATTCAAGTGGTGTTTGGGCTGTAGTGAATATATATTCTATTCCCTCTTTTCTTGCATTTTTGAAGCGCTTATTGAAATCATCTTTAAGGAACCCATTTTCAGGTGAGAAAAAATTCTGCATGTCTTCGATGCTCGCATTACTATATAAATTCACTAGCAGCTGGGAAAATCTCACAATTTTCTCTCTAGGTATATTTTCTAAAAGAGAACAAATAGTTGGATAAACTTTCTCCTCAGGATAAATTAAATGATATTCCACTACTTGTAAAATATCGGCTTTGTCATATGCAAAATTTGTATTCATATACTTTCCTATCAAATATTCGTCTCTTACTTAAAGTCCAGTATCAATTCAGATAACTATAAACAATTCTCGTGCAATTTATTATCGTTATTATCTGCTGTTTTTAGTATTCCATTTTTTTGCGTTGAAATATTTTACTGTGTTTTTTTCTTTAATACTTCCTTCGACATATCCACATGCGCCTCGCACCTCATTAAATTAAGTGCTAAAGCAACTCCTTTTTTATTTAATCCTTTTATGCCTAACCTATTCAATACTCCTCTCACATAGCGATTTGAAATAAATGAAAATGGAGACCAGTAGTTAAGATACACATCATATTTGGTATCTACGTAATTATTCCACTCACTTTTCAGCTTCTCTTCATCTGCAATGATAGCGTTATACTTTGAAATTAGCTTCATTATATCTTCTCTCTTTTTTCCATGTAGTAAGTTTAGCACAAACGTTTCTTTTTGTTGCACTAGAGGATGAAGTTGCGATGTCAAATTTCCTTTCTCTATATTAACCTCTAATACCAAACCTGTGTACCAATCTTCAATAGTACTTTGACTTGTAAAAAGAAAATTACCTAAACTATAATAAATCGGCACTCCATTATACACCTCATTACCACTAATACAATGAGTATGATGTCCAACTACTATATCAGCTCCTTGATCTGCATAAAAACGATATTGTTTTTGCATTCGAGGACTTGGAAGATTATAATATTCATGTCCTCCATGTACAATTACAATAACCTTATCATGCGTTGCTTTAGCCTCTTTAATTTGATTTGCATTATCAATTATATCCATCGGGTTTGCACCTGGTGAATTTTCTTCTGCAATAGACCACTCATTTTCGCAAAAGTTGATAATTGCAATTTTCATACCCTCTTTATTAAGAGTAATATACCTGGCTGCATCTTTTAAATTTGTTCCTGAACCCACATATGCAACTTCTTTACTTTTAAGAGTATCAAAAGTATCTAATAAACCTTTAGTACCATAATCGAGAATGTGATTATTAGCTAAAGTAACTCCATCTATATTAAGTTGGTTTAAAACTGAAATTGCTGTCTCTTCTGACATTCTTAAATGAGGACCAGTTTTAATAATTTTATTTTCTGACCTATCATCAGTAATAGGTGCCTCAAGATTGACTATTCGATAATCTGCCTTTGAAAATAAATCCTGAACAGATTT